>NZ_JASLIX010000106.1:0-6180 GCF_030152715.1 Paenalcaligenes sp. | reverse complement strand
GGCGACCGGGTTGAGGGGGTTATTACTCAAATTGGGCTGCGTTTTAAAGCGAAAGCAGTCGTATTAACTGTTGGTACTTTTCTTAATGGGCGCATTCATGTTGGGTTAGATAACTATTCTGGTGGTCGCGCAGGAGATCCTCCTTCTATTACTTTGGCTGAGCGTTTAAAAGATCTTGCTTTGCCTCAGGGCCGCTTAAAAACCGGAACTCCACCTAGAATTGATGCTAATACGATTGATTTCAGTCAATTAGAAGAGCAGCATGGAGATACAGACCCGATTCCTGTATTTTCCTATATGGGCAACGCAGCCATGCATCCACGCCAGCTCCCCTGTTGGATCACTCATACCAACGCTAGGACCCATGACATTATCCGTTCAGGCTTAGATCGCTCCCCCATGTACAGTGAAGAGGGTACTATCGAAGGGGTGGGGCCACGCTACTGTCCTTCCATCGAGGATAAAATTCACCGTTTTGCTGATAAGGCGAGCCACCAGGTGTTTTTAGAGCCCGAAGGGTTGACTTCTACTGAGATCTATCCGAATGGGATTTCTACAAGCTTACCTTATGATATTCAAATCGGTATTGTGCATAGCCTACCGGGTTTAGAAAACGCACGTATTATGCGACCTGGCTATGCGATTGAATATGATTATTTTGATCCGAGGTCATTAAAACCCACCTTGGAAACCAAAGCAATCCAAGGCCTGTTTTTTGCAGGGCAGATTAATGGCACGACAGGATACGAAGAAGCTGGGGCCCAAGGATTGCTTGCGGGAATTAACGCAGTGTTACAAATTCGAGAGCAGGAATTGTGGTACCCGAAACGTAATGAAGCGTATCTTGGAGTGTTGGTCGATGATCTAATCACACGAGGGGTAACAGAGCCGTATCGCATGTTTACATCTCGTGCTGAATATCGTTTGTCTTTACGTGAGGATAATGCAGACGTACGATTAACGGAAATCGGCCGCCGCTTAGGGGTGGTTAATGATGAGCGCTGGGATTTTTACTGCCGTAAGCGTGACGCGGTTGAAGCAGAGATAGAGCGATTAAAATCCACATGGGTTAACCCTCGTCTTGTTTCACGTGAAACACAAGAGCAGGTGTTAGGGCGTACGATCGAACGAGAGTACTCTTTACATGACTTGCTTAAACGTCCAGAAATGACCTACAGCAAGCTTTTTGACTTAGTTAAAGCGGAAACAAAAGAGTCGGTTTTGGCAGATCTAGGGCTGGAGAGCCGTATTACAGATCAGGTCGAAATTGAGGTGAAGTACGCCGGGTATGTGGCACGCCAACAAGTCGAGGTTTCTAAGCAGGCAGCTTTAGAAGAAACGAAAATTCCAGTAGATATAGACTATAGTAAGATTTCAGGACTATCAAACGAGGTAGTGGCAAAGTTGCAAGCAGCCGCTCCAGAGACTGTAGGGCAAGCGGGACGCATTTCGGGGGTTACTCCGGCCGCTATTTCTTTATTATTGGTCTATATTAAACGAATGTCCTCTAAAGGAAAATAAAGTGATGGATGGCTTTAGGCAGCGGCTGCTTCAAGCGGCTGCGGATTTAGGTTTGGACCTGCAAGAGCAGCAGGTCCAAACTTTATTAAAATACTTACAGCAAATGCAACGTTGGAATCGCACGTATAACCTAACGGCTTTACGTGATCCTAATCTCATGCTAGTGCAGCATGTGTTCGATAGTCTAGCCGTAGTCCCCGCGATGCAATATATTGCGGAGCAAAAGGAAGGGCGCTTAACTATTGTAGATGTGGGCTCAGGTGGGGGCTTGCCAGGAGTGGTGTTGGCGGCCGCTTGTTCCACGTGGAACATACATTGCGTGGATGCTGTAGAAAAGAAAATGGCATTTGTGCGGCAAATGTCAGCGGTTTTAGGTTTGTCTAACTTGTCAGCACATCATGTGCGTATAGAGCAAGCCGAGCCATTCCAAGCTGATGTGGTTATCTCTCGTGCTTTTGCCTCTTTGGTGGATTTTGTTAATTTATCTGAGCGCCATGTGGGGCCGCAAGGGCAAATCATTGCTATGAAGGCGAAGCATCCTACTGAGGAGATTCAGGAGCTGGAGTCTAGAACATTATGGCGGGTGCAACATATAGAGCCGTTAATAGTACCTGAATTAAATGCGGAGCGCTGTTTGGTCTATTTACATAAGGATATGGCATGAGCACAAAAAAACAAAGCTATGTGTTTTGTGTGGCGAACCAAAAGGGGGGGGTAGGCAAAACCACAACAACAGTTAATTTAGCAGCAGCGCTTAGCTCACTAAAACAAAAAGTTTTGCTGATCGATTTAGATCCTCAAGGGAATGCCACAATGGGCAGCGGAGTGGATAAGAACGATCTGGATCTTAGTGTCTATCAGGTGCTGATCGGGGCAAGTACGATCGATCAAAGTATATACCGGTCAGATGCAGGCAATTATGATGTGTTAGCAGCAAATAGAGAGTTATCTGGTGCAGAGATTGATTTAGTACAAATTGATAAGCGAGAGCTGCAATTAAAAAAAGCGCTAGAGCATTGTAAAACCCATTATGATTTTGTACTTATTGACTGTCCTCCGACGCTCTCTTTATTGACCTTAAATGGTTTAGCTGCTGCGCATGGGGTGATTATTCCTATGCAGTGTGAGTATTTTGCATTAGAGGGGTTGTCTGACTTAGTCAATACAATTAAGCGTGTTTATCGTAACATTAACCCAAGTTTGGAATTGATAGGCTTGTTGCGTGTCATGTTTGATGGGCGTATCACATTGCAGCGCCAAGTGTCCGAGCAAATTGAAATGCACTTCGGAGATAAGGTGTTCCAAACGAAGATCCCTCGTAATGTGCGCTTAGCCGAAGCCCCTAGTCATGGGATGCCTGGGGTGATCTATGATAAGAGCTCTCGTGGTGCAAAAGCATACATGGATTTTGGCAAAGAGTTAATTCAGAGACTTAAGTCTGCAGAGAAGTAAAAGGAAAGACTATGGCAACGAGAAAGCCTAAAGGGTTGGGTAGAGGGCTAGATGCTTTATTGGGTGCAGATGCTGCAGCGATTGATGAGCTAGGTAAACGTCCCGAAGCAATTGAGGGTATTCAATCTATTCCCTTGAAGCAAATACAAGCCGGAAAGTATCAGCCACGTACGTTGATGGATGAAGGGGCATTAAATGAGTTGGCTGACTCCATTAAAAGTCAGGGGTTAATGCAGCCCATTTTGGTTCGTCCAATTAAGGCCGCCGCTCCGGTTAAGTACGAAATAGTGGCTGGAGAAAGGCGCTATAGAGCCGCTGCCCTTGCTGGTCTAAAGACGATCCCAGCTTTGGTGCGAGAGATCGAAGACAAGAATGCGGCAATCATGGCTTTGATCGAAAACATGCAACGCGAGGATTTAAATCCACTTGAGGAGGCGCAAGGGGTAAAACGCTTAATTGAAGAGTTCAGTTATACCCATGAACAAGCTGCGCAAGCCATCGGTCGCTCTCGTTCCGCAACGAGTAACTTATTACGCTTATTAAATTTAGCGGATTCCGTACAAACCATGTTGGTAGCAGGTGATATTGATATGGGACATGCGCGTGCTTTACTGGCCGTGGATGCTGCTGCTCAGATCCTGCTTGCTAATGAGGTTGTGGCTCGACGCTTATCCGTGCGTGAGACGGAAAAACTGGTTGCTAGATATGTAAATGGTGAGCTTGATCTATCAAAAAATGCTGCGTCGCACAAAAAGGCGGTCAATGCAGATATTAAGCGTTTTGAAACCACGCTTGCCGACTATTTAGGTACGACAGTAACGATTAAAGCTAATGCGAAAAATAAAGGTTATCTGCAGATTTCCTTCCAGGATTGGGATCATTTGCAAGATTTGCTGCAAAAGCAGGGCTTGGACCGCTTATTTCAGGACGGCGAATAGAAGCACTATTTTTTTCCCCTAGTATAAGTGTTTTTTGCTAGGGGGGGACTCAAATGCGGCGCTGCACCATCATATCTGTAACGTAACCATAATAATAACGTACCATGTACTAGTGCAAATGCCAGCTGCGTCGATGACACGGTTTCTTTATAGTACTTCATTCATTTGGATGTCATGGTGTAGTGTTTAAAGCACAGCAAATGTAACAGATTGTTTGTTTGAGTTTTTATGCTTTGCTTTCTCAAGGGGAGACGTATGTTTAAATCGATAACCAACTTTTCCGTGCGCTTGGTCGAACGGTATCTGCCAGACCCTTATATTTTTGTCATTATTTTGACTTTGATTGCAGGCGGAGCTGCTTGGTTTGGCGAGCAAAAAACGCCCATGGAAGTGATTACCATGTGGGGCGATGGGTTTTGGGGTTTGCTCAGTTTTACGATGCAGATGCTACTGGTGTTAGTGGCTGGTTACATGTTGGCCAGCACACCGGCTGTACGTAAAATTCTATCTACGTTAGCCTCCGTACCCAAAAGTCCAGGAGCGGCCATTATCATGGTAACAGTGGTGGCTTTAGCGGCAGATTGGATTAACTGGGGATTTGGCTTGGTAGTCAGTGCGCTGTTTGCTAAAGAGCTGGCGCGTAAAATTCGCGTGGACTACCGTCTTTTGGTGGCCAGTGCGTATTCTGGGTTTATTGTCTGGCATGGCGGCCTAGCGGGGTCTATTCCTTTGACAATTGCTACCCAAGGGCATTTTCATGAAGCGCAAATGGGCATAGTCCCCACCAGCGAGACAATTTTTTCTACCTTCAATCTTATCATCGTCATCGGGATGTTTATTGTTGTTCCGCTGGTCAATCGGATGATGATGCCGGATGAAAAAAACAGTGTTTATATTGACCCAGAGCTGTTGGATGAGTCACATACTACTTATGAGATTGAGCGTGATACACGACCAGCCGCACGTCTGGAAAACAGCCGGCTTTTGGCTATGTTGATAGGGTTTGCTGGGTTAACGTATCTGTTTAATTACTATATTATTCGTGGCGCGGGACTAAACTTAAATGTTATTAACTTCACCTTTTTAATCCTAGCTATTGTGTTACATGGGAACTCGCGTAACTTATTAAATGCGCTTGATGAGGCCATCAAGGGAGGGGCGGGGATTGTAATTCAGTTCCCTTTTTATGCCGGTATTATGGCAATTATGGTGCAGTCGGGCTTAGCCGCCTCGTTATCAGATTGGTTGGTTTCTTTTGCGACTCAAACCACATTGCCGTTTTGGACTTTCTTAAGCGCGGGCTTAGTAAATGTGTTTGTTCCATCAGGTGGTGGTCAGTGGGCTGTACAAAGCTCTGTTGTGATTGCCGCCGCTCAGTCGCTTGATGTGGATCTAGCGCGTGTAGCGATGGCGGTTGCTTGGGGGGATGCGTGGACAAATTTACTGCAGCCATTTTGGGCGCTTCCTGTCTTAGCGATAGCAGGTTTGAAAGCTAAGGACATCATGGGTTTTTGTTTAATCCAGCTGTTTGTAACGGGGCTGTTGATTTCGGTAGTGCTCACTTTCTTTTAGACTAGCGTGTTTGTGCGCCTAACTTAACCTCAAAAGACTTTTATGTCTTTTGAGGTTAATGCTTGACCTTTAGGGTTCGTTGGGTCATAATGACATTCTTTGGATCTTTTAATAAATAAAAATTCAAAAGGGCTTGACTTATCTAATTAGCTCAAGCATAATCACATTTTCCATATAAATGGTGGGATACCCAAGTGGCTAACGGGGGCAGACTGTAAATCTGTTGGCTTACGCCTACGTAGGTTCGAATCCTACTCCCACCACCAGATTTTCATATAGTTGCACTTATTGTATTTCGGGTTGAAAGAATCTGAATCACCTGCGGGTGTAGCTCAATGGTAGAGCAGAAGCCTTCCAAGCTTAAGACGAGGGTTCGATTCCCTTCACCCGCTCCATCAACTATATATTAATACCGCCCATGTGGCTCAGTGGTAGAGCACTCCCTTGGTAAGGGAGAGGTCGGCAGTTCGATCCTGCCCATGGGCACCACCTCTTCTTATCTTCATTTATCACGTTTAATTCCCTTCAGGAGTCTGCCATGGCTAAAGGCAAGTTCGAACGGACTAAACCGCACGTCAACGTCGGCACCATTGGTCACGTTGACCACGGTAAAACCACTTTAACCGCTGCAATTTGTACAGTTCTAGCCAAAGAATACGGTGGCGAAGCACGCGACTACGCACAAATTGACGCTGCT
>NZ_JASLIX010000116.1:0-24887 GCF_030152715.1 Paenalcaligenes sp. | reverse complement strand
GCGCACCTCATCAAAGCTCATTGCAGCAAGATCCGCTTGGGTTAAATGCAACCCCTCTAATACCACTTGCGTCGCACTATCCCCTATCTGACCCAAACGAATCAACGTCTCTTTATTCATGCTGGTATTCCTGACGTTGGGGGTAAATGTTGATCTCTTTAATATAAGCCCCATGCAATACCGTACTCTCATCCAAATGGGCAAGGCTTGCATCTGCTCTGAACAAATTCGCTTCTTTGAAATTTGCAAAACGCATATCAGCGGCTTTAAAGCAGGCTTCAATTAAATTGGCTTGGTGAAAACTCGCTTGATGCAAATGAGCGTGGGTGAAATTTGCCTTAGGCGCATCACAACGATAAAAAACCGCTTCACTTAAATCACAATGCGTAAAGTCACACATCTCTAATCGACTCAAAGAAAAGTCCGCCTGCGCGAAGTCCATTTCCCGAAAAAAGCACTGGTAAACATCACACCCCAACATGGCAAATTGCTGTACCTGATTTTGATAATGCAGTGCCGAGTTATTCATCGCGCACGCGCTAAAAACTAGTGCTTCTATACGGTTTATAAAAAAGCCACAACTATCAAACTCACACTCATCAAACATAAAATCCAAAAACTCACACTGCTGCCAAGTGACTTTTTTAAACTGCACATGCAGCCATTTCGTGTGCTGCAACTGGCTCCGATCACACATCACACTTTGCATGGTGCCGCCTTGGATTACACAAGAGCTAAAATCCAACTCCTCAATAAACAGCTGTTGGAAATCACAATCCATAAAATAACTCTGCGCAAGTTGTATGCCCTCTAGTTCTACATTTTCAAAGGTACACCCGACAAAATACGTTTGTTCACATTGCCCTTGCGCAAGATTGGTTCTAATAAAGCGACAATGCTCAAAGCGCGCGTGGCTCAAATTCGCCCGCGTTAATACCGCTTCATCAAAGACGCAATGAGAAAAATGGCCATGGGATAAATCTGCACCTTCTAGCCACGCTTGAGAACAATCCGCCTCTGTTAAGCTCAAGCCGCTTAACCTCATCCCAGAAAAATCTACATGCGCGATGCCCTTCTGCTGCGCTATTTTCTGTAAAAACCGCTTTTTTGCCTGTTCATTTTCTGGGTCGCTTAATGGGTCCACAGGCGACTGACTTTGCGCACTAAGTAAATACATCTGCTTACGCAGCTCCTCTAAGCGCTCCATCTGCTCGAAAGCTTCTGCACCCATCGGCGCAGACTCTTGCTCTCGCTCTAACAACGTACTCAAACCTGACGACTTCGGCACCGCCACCGTTTTTGGTATATCAAGCTGAGAAAAATCCGAACCTAAACCAGAGGCCAGCTTAATCAGAGCTTCGCTATTTATTTGCCCATCCTTTCCAACTACTTGTTGTAATAACTGCAGCTCTGGCAGCGCTTCTTTAACAGGAACAGGGGGACCACGATGCGGGGACTCTTTATCCTCTTCGTCAGGATCCTCAATCAACACAGAGGTAGGTTTTTTTTGTAAGAAATGCGCCTGCTGTTCTACAGATAAACCAGACTCTCGAAGGATTTTTTCATGATTTTTATCTATTTCAGCACATGCTTGCTCAAAGTGCTCTTCTACAGAAGTAGAAAAAAAATCCTCATCTGACTGATAAATCGGATCATCCGGTGGGGGTGGCCCCATTTGCTCAATCCGATACCACTCAGGATCCTCGCCGATTTCCTCAAAAAATGCCTTGTGATCCATCAGCCGTTGATTTTGAAGATTCTGGCTTTTTATCCATGTTGCACTTTGTTGCACGGCCTCGATGCCCAAATCTAAGGGTGCCATCAGCGCAGCAGGAATCAGTTGCTCATCCGCCTCCACATATAACCCCCCTAGCTTGGGATCTAATCGCTTGTGCATCATGGCAAAATAATGCTCTGCAGAATGTGCAAACGTCGCCGACTCTTCTAGCCCTACCATCAATGTTTTTACGTCACTGGCATCATGCTCCGCGACCGGCACACTGCCATGAAAGAGCAACACCGCGCGCTCTTGATGTGGAATAAACCACACAGTTGTCGCTCGTAAGGGCATTTCCTTATCCTGCCACACCCCGGCTACTTTTTGTTGCATAAAGCACCGAATCCGCCACTCAGGTAAACGCCCTTGCCAACAGGCTTTAGTGGGGTGCATATGCCAAAAAGCAAAGTCAGCACCTAAAGGCACTTCGTCGCGCTGTGACCAACGCTGGTCTTCTGCCGCCGCATTAAAAAACAACGGATTCATATCTGCAAAAAAACCAGGGGACTCATACTGCCGCCAATGATCGGTATAGCTTCCTATATATTGATAACGCTGCGGCCACAGCATAGGCATTGGCCCAAAGGAAGTTGGTTTACCCTGATCTCGCCGCTGCTGCACCCGATCAGTTAATCCTTCCACGTTAGGCAAAGGCACATATCCTGTGTGCGGGTCCACATCGATCCCTTTACCCTGTGGATTATTGGCAAAGCTTATTCCCCCATACGTATGCGCCCAATGCAATGGCATGCATTCAAACGCTTGGGGCGCGGAAAAGGTTCTCTCATCAATCCAATGCCTTTGCCCAAATACCACCAAGGATTTTTCTAGCTCGCCTACTTTCGCTTTCACCATCACTTGGTTTTTTTGATCTTGATGTGTCGTATACGCTTGGGCGGCCACTAAGTATTCAGGTACCTGTTTGGGTAACACTAAATCCAATAAACCCTCACAATCCATTTCTGGAATACACTGGCGCCATAACTCCATATCGGATACTAACAAAGGCCGAGGCCCCGAGAAATCCACCAATGCCACCGCCGTAACCGCTAAATGATTCGCACCATGCCACTGATAGGGGCGATACAATAAAGAGAGCCGTAATGGCTTAATCGCTTTAATAGACATAATTCAACTGCAACCCATTTTTTAGATTTCTATTGATGGCTTAGGGTGGTTTTTTAATGCAAGACCACACGCCGTGGGTTGGCAGGATCCACTAATAGCGCAAAACACTGCCCGACTCGCACCTCTGACAGGATAGAATAAGGAATCGCTTGCTCGACCACAGTTTCATAAGCCTTGTCATCAAAACGATATCGCATCAACATTTTCAATACAGGCATCCCATTTATATACATCGAGGTGTCTGTCAAAGAACCAATACACCCTCTGGTGATTACCCCATGCTCTGCTAGGTAAAACTGTTCTTTGCGCGGATCAATCAAAAAAGGTTTAAACACCAAGAAATGCACGGCCAAAAAAAACAATATCATGCCAAGAAAGGCGATGTTATCCAACAACGAGACTTTCCTTTTGTAATACCGCACTATCCCAGCAATGATCATTACGATCGCCCCGATAAGAAATCCGTACAACCCGATCCAATTCAACGCCGCTCCTACATACCCCAACATCACTGCCCCCTTAATTCACACTCGTTAAGCCGTTACTACGACTGTCCAACGCGCTCATACTATTTTTTAAGCCACTCATTTCACGCTGCATCCCAGCCTGCTTTTTTTTCACACCAATCATGGATCTCACTAGCACCTCGCTACGAATTTCTGACAGTCTAATTGAGCGCTCTGTAGCGGCTATCTCCTCTTTTTTGCTCTTTGAAATAATTTCATGAAAAGTATGAGAGGCAGAGGCCCCGGTAATACTCGCATCCATTCCCGTTGCACTTACGCTGACCCCAGTGCTACTCACGCTCATTACCTCCAAGCCATAGGTAAGCGGACTAATAGTCAGCTTTTCAAGGCCCACCATCTCTATATACTGACTCAAAAACTGTCTCAAAGAACCCTTGACTGTACTCTCTTTATCCCCCTGTATCGTTTCCTCCGAATCCTGACTCACCTTACTGATAATCTTTTTCAGCTGATTAATGACAAGCCCTTGTACCTCTAAGTATTGATTCGACTTAATGTGCTTCGTTTCGTCACCAGTGATTTCACTAGCTAAATTACCTTGGTAATGATGGATAGCGTGGCTATTTACACGGATATGCTGCTCCGCTTCCGTCACACGCTCCTCCATCCCACTGATACGCTGCTCAAAATTACTGTCATATTGATGAAGCGCATTGCTATTGACTTGAATGCGTTGCTCGGCCTGCACTAAACGCTGCTCCATGGCCTTAATGACCGTCATTAAATTATTACCAATCTCAATTTGGTGATTATTCCCAACTTGCAAATGGTGATCCACTCCCACCTGCTGGTCATAATTCATTTCCGTGGTGTTTTTTGCGTTACGCTCTGCATGCAAATGCACCAGCTCGGCCCCCGCAGCATCATCAAAAATCAAATGATTCGCATTGGCTGCGCCTCCTCCACCAAAAGACCGACTCACAAAACCAGATTGGGTGGGCGAAGGCGTAAACGCAGGCATTTGCTGGTCGTTGTATACGCGCCCAATAATTACCGGTCGATCAGGATTGCCACCAATAAAGTCCACCACCACTTCCTGACCAACACGAGGCGGCACCACCGAACCAAAACCAGCTCCTGCAGAATCGTTGGAAACGCGAATCCAGCACGAGGATTGCTCATTCGCTAAACCATAACGGTCCCAACGAAATAGCACCTTGACACGCTGAAACTTATCCGTATAGATTTCTGCTCCAGCAGGCCCAGTGACAATTGCCGTTTGCGGCCCATTGGTCTTTGGCTTAGGGGTGACAAACGGAGCTCGATAAGGGATATCGGCTGGCTGTGCACTAAAAGCCAGCAGATAACTGCCTTCACCGGTCGCGTCCCCACTGTAATATCCCGCCTCGCTCAGCTCATAGCGTACGGCTACCAATAAGTAATCTTGACAATCCTGCTGACGCGGACTTTGCTTTAAATGAAAAAAATAGCCTGGGGCAAAAGCGCGGACATTCGATTCCCCCTCAACCAAGCTAGCAGCAGACTGCGCCTGCTCCACCCGCACTCGTACATAGTGCTCGCCCTGATCGGGATCAGCATAACCCGCTTGCCAATCATAAATCTCTCGATTCGCTTGGGTGATCGAATAAGGGACACGGCGCTGTTGCCGTAAACTGGCCGCTGACTTGGTAAAGTCATAGTCATCCACCACATACTCTACCCCCTGGAGTTGTTGGTGCGAACGCCACGCATAAATGGCTTGTTCCGTGGCGAGCACATTACTGTCTTCAGGGTAATAGGCAATATTCGACTGATGCGGTAGCATCTCATGCGCGCTTACATCATCACATAACACCACCACATGATGATCTGCCTGATGCTCAATGTAATAATAAATACCCTCTTGCTCCATCAAGCGTTGGATGAAATCCAAGTCGCTCTCTTCATATTGCACACAAAACTCATAGTTAGCGTAGCTACCACTGAGCTGTTTGCGATATTGGTAACCGGGGTAGGAACCAAGCACTTCGTCCAGAATTTCCACCACGGATTGATTCTGGTAAATCTTACAATCGCGGTTACGACCTAAATACCAAAGCCAGGGGCGCAACTGGAGTCGATAACGCGCCAAACGCGGACCACCTAACTCTTGACCAATATAACTAAAGCGTACGACCTCACCATGCAAATATCGCGTTTGCCCTGAGTCGACCTCGATAGCTAATCCTAAGCCCTTACCAAGAATTTGACGTGCATCTAAAGACGCATCCTCACTAACCAGTTCGACATCAAAGTCAAAAACCGTTGATAGTGCTTCCGTACCTTCCAAACGTTTAAATAATAAAGATGAGCCAAATGGACTATGGGCCACAACTATTCTTTGCATGGGTATCTCCTCAACCAACCCACACATTGTAAGAATCGAATATGACAACCAAGTGAAGCGTTATTTACCAAAGGTAACAAGGCTTATCCAAGCCGTAACATCTCACGCCACCTTCGTCAAATAATTGTCACAATGCCTCATTACAATAGCCCGCATGTCAAACGCGTCTTTTTTGTCTTCGTATTATGAACAGCTGACACAACGCCCCTACGCCTATGATTGGTATGCGGTATTACGCCAGCTAGAAAATCACTACCCTTTAAAAAAACCTTTAGGGCGTAACCTGCTCCCAGCGCACGAGCCGATTCGGTTAGGACAGCACCCGTCCTTGGCTTTTGCGCCAGCTACATTACAACGTGCAACCTACAAAAACCAACAGCTGCATGTACATATAGCTAGTTTTGGCTTGTTTGGACCAAACGGGGCGTTACCTTTGCATTTAACCGAATACGCCTATCAACGTTTGCACCATCATCATGATGCCACGTTTACGCAGTTCGCCAACCTCTTTCACCATCGTTTAATTAGCTTGTTTTATCGAGCTTGGGCAGATAACCAGTGTGCGCTTAGCTTAGACCACCCTACTGAGACTTTTAGCCACTATGTGGCACAACTCGCCCGCATTCCCTATCCTCCTCAGGGAAGTCCAGAGCTGATCGCTCCCCACGCTCGACTTTATTTTTCGGGCTTATTGGCTCAGTCTCGGCGCAACGCGGCTGGTCTTGTACAGTTATTACGTGATTTTTTTACGGTGCCTGTTCAGCTACAAAACCATATTCCACAATGGATTTCTTTACCAAAAACTCAGCAATGGCGCTTAGGCACTGGTGTATTGGGTGAACACCCTTTAGGCAAAAAATACTATGATGCGCAATATAAATTCCGCCTACAACTGGGACCCTTATCCTATGGGCAATTTCATTATTTTTTGCCCACACAGCGTGGCTATCTACAATTGCGACAATGGGTACAAGACTATATTGGGTTGGAGCTTGCTTGGGAACTGCAATTAATTTTGCAACAGCATGAAGTCCAAGGAGTGCGTCTAGGCAAACCGCAGCCTTTGGGGCTGGCCACTTGGCTAGGGCAGCGCCCCAAAGCGCTAGGTCATGCTAAAGATGTGATTATTTAGCCGGCAAATGGCGTGTTGCGTCCACGGCCTTACCGTTATAACGCAACTCAAAATACAACTGAGTGGTATTCGTGTCCGTACGCCCCATTTGCGCGATGGTTTGCCCTTGTTTTACTGACTGTCCTTCTTTTACAGCAAGCGATTTGTTATGGGCATAGACGCTAATAAAGTTTGCATCATGGCTAATAATCACCATATTGCCATAACCTCTTAAGCCATTACCTGCATACATGACCTTGCCAGCGGCCGCTGCCTTAATGGGCGTGCCCTCTGCTCCCGTAATAAACACCCCTTGAGACTGAGGACCTGTTCCACGACGATGCGAGCCCGGAGCTGGCCAAATCAACTTAATAGACCGTGGAGCCGCCACTGACTGGGCTGTCGTTGCTTTGGGTGCTTGTACAGTAGATGTACCAGACGCTGCTGGGGGACTCGCACTCCCACCCTGCACTCGCAATAACTGCCCTACTTGAATATGATTCGGGTTCCGGATGTTATTGTTCCGCATCAACGCATTTACGCTTTGCCCATGCTGTCGCGCAATCTTGGAAAGCGTATCCCCTTTTTGCACTCGATAATAGCCTTGAGGGGCCTGTTGCTTTTTAGGGCTAGAGCCACATGCCGCTAACACCAACGCCATCATCATTACTGCCAAAAAACGCATGCTTTACCTTATTTATTAAACCAACAATCGTCTTAACTAAACCATAAAGCGCCCCATTTGCCAAGCGCTCATCGCACAACCTTAACTTGTTTTACATACAGAAGAGGCATCAGCGGCTGAAGGTGGCACGGCCGCCACCGCTTCCACCCCTGAAGAGGCTGGCCCAATGACCTCCATTCGCTGGGTATGATGTAAAGCCAAACGAGCTTGAGCAAATAACTCCAACACAGCGAAAAAGACCTCACTACGTTGCGCACTCACTAAACGGGGTGAGGGCAAATAAAAAAATAAACTAAATGCAATCCCACCATTTTGCTCAAAACCATCCACAGTCACAAAAGGCGCGGGGTCCTCTAATACTTGTTCATTGCTTTGTGCCGCACGCAATAAACACGCTCGTACCTGCTGTGCATCCACATTTACTGGCATGACCACGGTGATTTGCCCCCGCCCCAATGGCTCACTCAAGGTCACATTACGCACCACTTTGGTGATGAACTCTGAGTTTGGCACAATTACAGTAGAACGATCAAAGCGCTCAATCTCTGTGGCACGCGCATTGATCCGGCGCACATTTCCCTCCACATCCGTGCCTAAGCTTACCCAATCGCCCACTTTAATTGGCCGCTCTGCTAAAAGCAACAACCCAGAAACAAAGTTTTGCACTACTGCCTGCAACCCAAAACCGATCCCTACTGACAAGGCACTAACAATCCAAGCCATTCGGTCAAAACCAATCCCGGCTGCAGATAAAGCGACTACTACTGCGGCTACGTAGCCTACATAACTCACCAAACGCGCCGCCGATGAACGCATACTAGGATCCAAGCGCGTATAAGGCAAATACTGATTCGCTAACCAAGCCTGTAAGCTGTGTACGGCCAACCCACCAACCACGAGCACAACCATGCCATACAAAAAGGCGGCTGGTTTTAAGGTGACCTCACCAAAAGTAAAGCCTTGCGACAAAAACGCCAAACGGCGTTGCAACCAAATCACGGGGTCTTCACCAAATGGCAAAGAAAATAACGTCGCTGCTACAAGCAATAACCCAAGCTTAGCGCCCCCACTAAGTAATAAGACCGCTTGACTACGCCATCGCCATTGCGCTTGATTCAATTGGCTTTGCGCTGCATCTTGACGGACATTATTTAATACCGCTTGCGCCACATCACTCAGCAAGCAATACAACAAATAGGTCGTTAATACCACCACGCCCAGCCAAATCACCTCTTGGATGATCAAATTACTTAATGCGGTATAACCAACCAATAAAGCTATTACACTACATAACACCGCTAAGCTTACTAAACGCAAAGCAACACGGTGCAAGCCCGTTAACCAAACTGAACCTAAATCCAGCCCACCCTCTTTACGATAATAACGTTGCGCGCGCCATACGGCTATGCCAACCACAGCATTTAACCCTAAAGCTAACAAACCATTGGTTAACATCACTGTGCTTAAGCTTGAACTAATCACATGCGTTAACTGCTGTAAAGTCCATAGCACAATGATTAATCCCCCTAAAGTCAGTGGTAACCATTGCAACGCCTGCGCCACTTCATTGGGTAGACTCGGTAAGCGCCATGTGGGCTTATGGGGCGATAATAATGCTCGACCTAATCCTGCAATAAAAGCGGCCAAAGCCACCACCGCAATAAACTGTCGGACAAATAGCAATAGCTCGGGCGTTAAGCCCTCGGCATACATCAGCACCGATAACAAAATCAATAACACACCCGTAGGAATCGCCACATACAAACCAATTAAACCGATGGCAAGCAGACTTCTACGTAAACGCGTAGGCTGGCTTTTATTGACTAAAAAACGGATGAACCGAAACCAAATGGCGATCCCACCTAAGGCCCACACCAGTGCCCCCACACCAAGCCAGAGCTTATGCTGCCACGCTACCGGCGCAAATGCCTCTTTAATTTTTTGCCAACTTTTCTGTACTGCCAAGCGATCATCTGGCAATTTCTCCTGTAACTGCCGCCATAAAGATGGGGCAAAAGGTGACAGGCCTCGCTGTGACACCACATCTTGGAACTGTTGCCTACGTTGCGCCGCTACTTCTGAAATGGCTTGCTCAGCCTCTACTGCAATCAAGCGCGCAATCTTAAGCTGTCCACTTAATGTGCTGATCTCTTCGTTCAAAGCAGAGCGCTGTTTTTTCACATCTTGTGTCTCTGTTGCTTCATCCTCTGGTAGGCCCAACTCCGCTAGACGTGCTTGTGCGGCTTGATGTAAAGGAGTAATGGTCGTATCAATCCCTGCTGCTTTGGTTTGCACTTGATTCAAACGATTACGAAAATCCACCAACTGCTGGTCCGTAAATGGTATTTTGCTATCGGCAAGTGCCGCCTGAATTTGTTTTAGCTCCGTGCGTGCTTGGTCTAACTCTTGAGCTATATCTCGCACCCCCTCAGATTCCACAGCTTGTGCCGTAGCATAAAAACCGCCCAGTAGCAGCGACAACGCCAAAAACACACGCAGTAATACCGCCGGAAAAAAGACAAAAGTAGGCATAGGATCCCCTATAAAAAAACCGCTAGCATCTATAGTAGCGGCTTTTTATCTTATCTAAACAAACAAGGCGGTTTATTTGACCTGAACACCCGAGCCTGCTGTAACGTGACCAATCTGACAGGCATAATCAAAGCCCTGCTCATGCAAAAGCGCTAAAACAGATGGCGCCACATCAGGACGACAAGAAATCAACAAGCCTCCCGAGGTCTGTGGATCTGTCAGCATACCACGCTGTGTAGCCGTCACTGTCTCGGCTAACTGAATATGCTCGCCATAAGCTTGCCAATTACGCCCAGATGCCCCTGTAATAAAGCCTTGCGAAGCAAGCTCTGGCACATTCGGTAACCACGGCAATGCCGCAAAATCCAGCTCGATTTTTACTTTTGAACCGCGAGCAATTTCCCACGCATGCCCCAACAACCCAAACCCAGTGACATCCGTGAGCGCATGAACCCCATCCATTTTAGCTAATAAACTCCCTGGCCGATTCAACTGCGTTGTGCTTTGGATCATCACAGCATAATCGGCTTGAGATAGCTGCTGCTTTTTAAATGCCGCCGACATCACCCCAATGCCTAAGCCTTTAGTAAGAATTAACACATCTCCTACTTGAGCCGCTGCATTTTTACGGACATGTGCCGGATGCACCAACCCCATAGCTGCTAGGCCATAAATTGGCTCCACCGAATCAATGGAATGCCCGCCAGCCACAGGAATCCCCGCAGCCTGACAAACATCTGCCCCACCTTTAAGAATTAAACCAATGTCGGTATGGCTCATGGTGTTAATGGGCATGCCCACAATGGCAAGTGCCATAATCGGTGTCCCCCCCATGGCGTATACATCAGAAAGCGCATTAGTAGCCGCAATCCGCCCAAAATCATAGGGATCATCGACAATAGGCATAAAAAAATCAGTGGTCGCAATCAGTGCCTGCTCATCATTGAGCTGATACACGGCGGCATCGTCCGAGGTATCTGTACCCACCAACAGTTGAGGATAGTTCGACATCGCCGGCATAGCCGCTAATAGCTCAGACAACACACCTGGTGCGATTTTACAACCACAGCCTCCACCATGTGCTAAAGAGGTAAGACGCACAGCATCAGAAGTTTTTATATCAGACATGAGAATTGGCTCCGAAACTCGAAATAAAGGCAAAACACGTTGCACATGTGGCCAATAGAAGATGGCGGAAAGCAGCAGGAGTCGAACCTACCTAGGAGTGTCTAACACCCCCAACTGGGTTTGAAGCCCAGCCGCATCACCGGATACGAATGCTTTCCGTAAAAGAGCCCCATTAAAGATGGGGAAAGACGGTATTATCGGGACGAATCAAATGGCGATCCCGCAAACGACGAGTATAGCCAATTCGCTCAAAAAACTCGAGGATTTGAATCGTTCTTTTGCGCCCGAGACCTAAATGATCACGAAACTCTGCCGCTTTAATACCCTTGTCGGCAGCTAAGCGCGCAAAGCGCTGCGCTAAATCCAAAACATGATCTCGATGATAGTATAAATCACGCACCACCTGAAACAAAACCCCTTGGCGTACCAGCTTACGCCCTAGCGCACGTAAACGCTCCTCGGGAACCTCAAGTGTTGCTGCCATATCTCTAACCCAAGGGGGATCAAACTGCCCCGCATACGACAACCCAACCAACTGATGCGCAATTGGTTCTTCTTCTGGGGTAAAGCTCACTGTATGGGCGCTTAAATGATACCAAGGTCCATTTAAAGCCAGACGTTGGCGCTGCACCAGCTCATGTAACGCCGCCAACCATAAGGTATCCGACGACTTAGGTGCCACCATACGACGCAATCGTGCGGCTTCGACCCCAGGCTCATCAGGATAACGCTCATGGGCCTCCGCCAATACGGTTTCAATGCGTGCCAGCAGGTATTCCCAAGCATTATGATGGATCAGCACACGGGCACGTTGACGAGGCGCTTGTGCCCACAAAGCGGCTTCGGGAGCGCGTAAATCCTTGGTGTCACCACCAATGAGTCGCTCTAAAAAGGCTTGCTCCAAACCATACGGCGCTTGACGTAATAGCGGGGCAAGCCCGTCGCCGGCTAAATAAGCCTCGACACCATCTAGCCATGCTAAACGCGCTAAGGCACGACGTTTACGATCAGGGGCATTTGGATCTAATACTACACCCCCACCAATCGTTTGTTTGGCTTGGGCATTACGCACAATAAAGCGGTCACTGGGCATAGCACAAATAGGCGTATCAAACACCAACTGCACCAGAGCCGACTGCCCAGCCTGCACCCGATCTTGGCTTAAAGGCACCACATGAGCCACATAATGCGCCGCTCCAAGGTGCACATGGACAGGCGTCCATGTTTTTAAAAGCCCCTCTGCGCTCTTTAATAAATGCAAGCGCACATCGATATGCGTCGATGGACTAAAACAGCGCCCATCCGCAATCCAATCACCACGTTGAATTTGCTCTGTAGACAAATTCGCTATATTTAAGGCACAACGCTGCCCTGCCACAGCCGTGGAGCTAGGCGTGTTTTGGGCATGAATGCCACGTACTCGTACCGGCATATCGGCCGGCATCAATCGTAAATCCGCCGCGGTGCTATTTGCATGAATCAACCCACTATACGCAGTCCCCGTTACTACTGTTCCTTGTCCCTCTAGACTAAACACTCGGTCTACGGCCAAACGAAAAAAGCCTTCTGCAGCCTGACGTTGGAACCACTGAGCCTGTTCATATAAATACTGACGTAAAGGCTCAATACCCTCTTGCGATAGACTATCAACCACAAATACGGGCGCCTGTGCTAAAAACGTCGGTTGTAATAGTACGCACAGCTGCTGTTTTAAGGCGTCTATCTGCTCAGGTTGCGCACGATCTTTTTTGGTAATTACCACACAGCCGTGCTGGATACCTAACAAAGATAGAATCGCCACATGCTCTTGTGTCTGCGGCATAATGCCATCGTCTGCTGCTACGATGAGCATAGCAAAATCAATACCCGTCGCCCCAGACACCATGGTATGCACTAGGTTTTCATGACCGGGCACGTCAACAAAACCTAAAATATCACCATTGGGCAATGGGGTATACGCATAACCCAAAGCAATCGTAATGCCGCGCTTTTTTTCGTCTTGCAATCGGTCGGTCTGCACCCCCGTTAATGCGTGAACTAAAGCGGTTTTACCGTGGTCAATATGTCCTGCTGTACCAACAATCATGCTAAAGCGGTGCTCCATTGCGCTTGCAGAATAGCTTGTTCTGCCGCGCTTAAACAGCGTAAATCTAAAAACAAGGTATCGTGCTGAATACGTCCAATAACGGGGCGCTGCTGCCCACGTAACCATTTTTCCACACGCATAATCGGCCCACCAGCTCGCCCCGCCCCCACATAGCGCACCACTAAGCCATAACTGGGCAACACATCAATGGGCATGGCACCACTGCCGATTTGACTCAGCATAGGCTCTGCTGCCACCGTATAGTCCGAGCCTAGTGCTTGCTGCAACAGGGGTTGTAATGCTTTTGCTTGCTCCTGCATCTGTACAGCAGGGCGCGTTAACAGACGTAATGTGGTTAGACGCTGAGCTAAGTGCTCGGGGCTACGATACAAGGCTAAAACCGGCTCTAAGGCGGCAAGCGTTAATTTACCCACACGCAGCGCTCTTTTCAAGGGGTTTTTCTTGATGCTTTGAATCAGGTCTTTACGCCCTACAATGAGACCAGCCTGCGGTCCCCCTAATAACTTATCCCCGCTAAAAGTCACCACATCAGCCCCCGCCGCAATGGTTTCTTTTACTGTGGGCTCTTTAGGGAGCCCCCATTGTGATAAATCCACTAAAGTACCACTACCTAAGTCCACCGTAGTAGGAACCCCATGGCGCCGACCGATTTGTACCAGCTCGGTCAAGTTCACCTCTTTAGTAAAACCAACCACAGCATAGTTACTGCAATGCACTTTCATAAGCATCGCCGTTTGCTCACAAATAGCCTGCTCATAATCATGGGCATGGGTGCGGTTAGTGGTACCGACCTCGATTAACCGAGCGCCAGCACGCTGCATAATATCAGGGATACGGAACGCTCCCCCGATTTCTACTAGTTCTCCACGCGATACCACCACCTCGCGTTCCGCCGCCATTGTGCTTAGCATCAGCAAGACAGCAGCGGCATTATTATTCACCACAGTAGCGGCCTCAGCGCCAGTTAACTCACAAATCAAAGCTTCTACCAGATCATCTCGATCCCCACGCTTGCCCGTGCGCACATCAAACTCTAAATTGGCAGGGGTAGTCAACGCCGTCAGTACCGCTTGCACCGCCTCATCGGGCAATAAGGCTCGGCCCAAATTTGTATGTAAAACGGTGCCGGTCAAATTGATCATCGGACGCAACTGAGGTTGCAGGTATTGTTGTAATTGTTTTTCAAATCGCGCTGCCAATTGCACTACATTGAGCTCACTACGTGCGAGTTTTCCTGCTAAAGCCTGTGCGCGTAGCTGCTGTAAAAGCTTGCGCAGCTGTTGGGTGATAAGCTGACGACCATGTTGCTGCACCCACAATGCAAATGCGGGCTCACTTAAAAGCCGATCCACAGCCGGCAAATCTGCCGGCTGTGCTAACGCCGTCGGATCCAAAGAAGTGGAATCAATCATGAGTCCTTTGCGCTCTGCCATAACAACGGATTATCATTGACGCGGAAAAAACCCTCATCGCCCATGAGTACGTCTAGCTCCAAGCTCGCTAAGTCATCTGCCACAGCTTCAACCATTTGATCTTTTTCCTGATAGAAGATTTTACGGTAGGTATGACATTTTCCGCATGACTCGGCTTTGATCGCCTCCGACGCATCGGCAATAGAATGATACGCAATTTTCTCCGTGTCCTCACAATGCGTACAAGTCACCCGTACGATATGCCATTCAGTAGAACACAGGGAACAAGTCGCATAGCGCATGCCCTCTCGCGAGCCTCCAATGCGAACAATGGTAGATACCGGCAAGCTCCCACAACATGGACAGACACCAAAAGGGGTAATCACTGGTAATTGTGCGGTATCAAAATCCACCGCTAAGCGCGTCCAATACACCTGCAAGGCCGCCATCACAAAAGGAGCGCGAGCCGCATCAATGCCCTCCTCAAAGCGAGCAAGCATGGCATCTGCCAAGGCTTCCAGCTGCTCTGGCTCCTGCTCTATCGCTTGCAACAAGTCTTTTAAAACGGTTTGGGCTGCCGCTAATACATCTGGCTGCTGAAGCACCTCTTGCACAATATCTGCCAGGATCTGGCGCCACTGCGGATCGCGCTGCCAACCCGTGGCTTGTAATGGGGGCATGCCGTGTGTTTGAGCTCGATCTACTTGTTCAGCACTTGCCCCAGGTAAGGCGGTGTACTTGGCCAAAGCATTATGCTGGGCATCAGCCACATGCGCCATCAGCAACAAATAGGCTTGAATTGGACTATCTGTTGCCAATTGACGTAAACGGCTCGCACGCTCCTGAAAAACAAAACGAGATTCAGCTTGAAAAATACGAGGAATATGGGTGTGATCCAAACTTTCGATCTCACCACGGGGTAGGATGCGTTGCATCGAAACTCCTAAGAAAAAGACGGCTGCTATCGCTCTGAGAACGACAGCAGCCAACGTGGTGTAAAACTAAGAGAAACGCTTATTTTGCGTTAGAACCACGTACGATTTTACGGTACCAATCGCGGTGATTTTTCCACGCCCATCCGGGGCTAACAGTACCACGCGTCATTGCACGCATAGAACCTTTGACCCAGATACCTGCATAGACGTGCACAATAATGGCACAAATTAGCAAGAAGGCAAAGAAAGCATGTAGCAAAGAAGCTAAACGCACCATATCAATACTGAATAAGTGCGAGAAGTACTCACGCCACATCACGATACCTGAAGCCATCAGGCCAAGCATTAAAATAATCAAAGCGTAAAACAGTACCTTTTGACCGCCATTATAGCGATCCGTATCCGGCACACCTTCCGATTGATTTTTTAATACTTTAGGCATGGCTGCCAGCCATTCTCTGTCTTTTTTCGTTATTTTGTTAAAACGCCATAAACGAATAGCAAAAGCAAAGAAACTGACAAACATCACCACCCCAATAAAGGGATGCAAAATGCGTGTCCACGGACCACCACCTAACAGATTCGTCATCCAGAAAAAAGCGGGATGAAACAGCGCCAAACCGGAAACCGCTAACAGCACAAAGCTAATAGCAATGATCCAATGATTGATGCGCTGGCTCGGAGTGTAGCGAACAATCGTGTATTTTTTAGGATCAGACATGGGTTTCCTCCTTGGCTGCGCGCTCATCGTCCTCGGTGGTTTCAACTGGACCAGTGCGCATGTAATGGATAAATCCAACCAATGCGGTTAATGCCATCGTTGCCACGCCAAAAGGCTTAGCTAGGCCTTTCCAGAAAGACACCATCGGACTGATTTGCGGGTCCTTAGGTAAGTTGCTGTAAAGCTCGGGTTGATCCGCGTGATGCAATACATACATCACGTGCGTTCCACCCACACCTTGTGGATCGTACAAACCAGCATTTTGGTAACCACGCGATTGCAAATCCACGACACGCTCTGCAGCATGTTGTTTCATTTCCTCTTTGGTACCAAACACAATTGCACCGGTAGGACAGGTTTTTACGCAAGCGGGCTCTTGCCCTACAGCAACACGGTCAGAACACAGCGTACATTTGTAGGCTTTATTGTCCTCTTTAGATATCCGAGGAATATTAAAAGGACAGCCTGTGACACAATAACCACAACCAATACAGTTGGCTTGGTTAAAGTCCACAATACCATTGGTATGCTGAACAATAGCGCCCGGTGAAGGACAGGCTTTTAAACAGCCTGGGTCTTCACAGTGCATACAGCCATCCTTACGGATGAGCCACTCTAGATCGCCATCGTCTTTTTCGTGCTCTGCAAAACGCATCAACGTCCACGTGTTTTCGGTCAAGTCTGCTGGGTTGTCATACACCCCAACGTTATGACCGATTTCGTCACGTAGGTCGTTCCACTCCATACAGGCCACCTGACATGCTTTACAGCCGATACATTTGGATGTATCGATCAATTTAGCAACGCCCTCGGTGGCAGCGATAGGTTTACGAACGCTAGGCGAAGGAGTAGTAGTCGCCGAGCGACGTTTAATGTCCATTGCTTCTAATGCCATGATGACTCCTTACACCTTTTCCACGTTGACTAAGAAGGATTTGAACTCGGGGGTTTGCGAGTTACCGTCTCCAACAAATGGAGTCAGTGTATTCGCCAAGAACCCGGGTTTAGTAATCCCAGCAAAGCCCCAGTGAATGGGGATACCAATCTGATGTACCCGTTTGCCATCAATATCTAGACCACGAATACGCTTAGTGACCACCGCCTTGGCTTTGATATAGCCACGATTGGAGGAAACTTTTACCATATCGCCTTCTTTGATGCCCAGTTCTCCCGCTAGCTCTGCTCCAATCTCCACAAACTGCTGCGGCTGAATGATCGCGTTGAGCTGCACGTGCTTAGTCCAGTAATGGAAATGCTCGGTTAGACGGTATGTGGTACCCACATAAGGGAACTGATCGGATTTTCCGAACTGCGCCCAGTCGTCTTTAAACACGCGTGCGGCAGGATTGCTTGTGGCTTTATCATTGTCTTTAAACAATGGGTTATAGCCAAGCGGAGTCTCAAAGGGTTCGTAGTGAACGGGGAATGGACCTTCGGCCATGCCTTTGCGTGCAAAGAAACGGGCCACGCCTTCGGGGTTCATAATAAATGGCCCCATTCCATCACGTGGGGTTTCATCGGCCTTAAAGTCAGGCACATCCGCCCCTGTCCATTTTTTACCATCCCAATGGATCAATGAACGCGTTGGATCAAACGGCTTACCGTCCAGGTCACACGAAGCACGGTTATAAAGCACACGACGGTTAGCTGGCCATGCCCAAGCCCAGTTCAGGGTTTGACCCACGCCAGTCGGATCGCTATTGTCGCGACGTGCCATCATGTTGCCGGCTTCAGTCCAGGAACCTGCATAAATCCAGCAACCACCTAAGGTAGAGCCATCATCACGCATCTCACCAAAGCCAGAAAGCTGCTCACCCGCTTTGCGGATAATATCACCATTGGCATTACGTAAATCCACCAAAGCACGACCGTTTAGCTCTTTGGCTAGCTCTTCGGCGGTTGGGTGATTTGGGTTAGAGTAAGGCCAGTACAGATTCAGAATTGGATCTGGGTATGCCCCGCCCTCTTTTTCGTAAAGCGCACGGATGTTTTGATAAAGCAGCGCCATGATTTCAATGTCGGTTTTGGCTTCCCCTGGGGGTTCTGCCGCTTTCCAGTGCCATTGCAACCATCGACCTGAGTTCACCAATGCACCTTCCTCCTCTGCAAAACAAGAGGTAGGCAAGCGGAAGACTTCTGTTTGAATGTCTTCAGTTTTTACATCGTTGTACTCACCAACATTTCGCCAGAATTCAGAGGTCTCTGTCACTAATGGATCCATGATCACCATGTATTTTAGTTTAGAGAAGCCTTTGAGTAGCTTAGCTTTGTTCGGTGCTGCGGCTAATGGGTTAAAGCCTTGACAAATGTAGCCATTGACCTTGCCTTGGTTCATGAGCTCATAGGTCTGTAGCATATCGTACAGCTTATCGAGCTTTGGCAAATAATCAAAAGCAAAGTTATTGTCAGCATGTGCATGATCACCCCACCAGGCTTTCATCAAGCTGACGTGGAATTTTTTGTAGTTACTCCAGTAACTAAGCTGGTTAGGACGTAACTGTTTAGGCGCACGCGCCGCAATATAGGCATCAAAGTCTTGCTCGGCCTCGTTTGGCAACGTCATGTAGCCAGGCAGCAAGTTTGACATTAAACCCAAGTCGGTTAGGCCTTGGATGTTGGAGTGACCACGCAACGCGTTCATACCACCACCCGCGATACCGATGTTACCTAGTAACAACTGCATCATGGCGCCTGTACGAATGATTTGGGAGCCAATCGAGTGCTGTGTCCAACCAAGCGCATACAAAATCGTCCCGGCACGATCAGGGGTTGACGTAGACGCGAGCAGCTCACAGACCTGATTAAATTTATCAATCGGCGTACCACAGACGCGATTCACCATTTCTGGCGTATAGCGCTCGTAGTGTTTTTTCAATAGCTGATAAACGCAACGAGGGTGTTGTAGAGTGCGGTCCACCACAACCATACCGTCTTCGTCACGCTCATAATCCCACGAGTCTTTGTTATACGTACGATTTTCCTCGTCATAGCCGGAGAAAATCCCGTCCTCGAAGTCAAAATCTTCGCGCACCACAAAGCTAAAGTCCGTGTAATTACGCACGTACTCGTGTTGGATTTTGTCGTTATCTAATAAGTATTTGATCACACCGCCCAAGAACACAATATCGGTTCCGGTACGAATGGGCGCGTACAAGTCCGCCACAGAAGCAGAGCGTGTAAAGCGCGGATCAACCACAATCAGTTTTGCATTGTTATGAGCCTTGGCTTCAGTAACCCATTTAAACCCGCAAGGGTGAGCTTCTGCTGCGTTACCGCCCATAATTAAGACCACATCGGCGTTTTTGATGTCGACCCAATGGTTCGTCATCGCACCTCGGCCAAACGTCGGGGCAAGACCTGCCACCGTCGGACCGTGTCAAACGCGTGCTTGGTTATCGAATGCCAACATCCCCAGCGTACGAACTACTTTGTGGGTGATGTAACCCACCTCGTTACTACTGGCAGAGGCAGCAAGCATACCTGTGGTTGTCCAACGGTTTACGGTTTTGCCGTCATCCGTCTTTTCCACAAAGTTGGCATCGCGGTCCTCTTTCATGAGTTTAGCGATACGGGTTAGGGCCTCATCCCAAGAGATACGCTGCCACGTATCGGAACCGGGCGCGCGGTACTCGGGATATTTAAGACGGTTCGGACTGTGGATAAAATCAACCAAACCTGCACCTTTAGGACAGAGTGTCCCGCGGTTAACAGGGTGATCATGGTCCCCTTCGATGTGCACAACACTTGGTTTGGCGTTCATCGCGCCATCACCTAGGCTATACAGTAAAATTCCACAGGCTACCGAACAATAAGGACAGGTGCTGCGGGTTTCGACCATGCGTGTCAATTTGTATTGACGCGCCGCTGCTACGGCAGGCGTTGGTGCTACCCCTAGCATGGCCAAGCTTGACCCGGCTAGTGTTCCCCCTGTTACCTTAAAAAACTGGCGCCGACTCATGTTATTCATGGACGCTCTCCAACAAAGGTAATCAATAATACATTCCGAGACAGACAGGTTTTGTTCGCTGTAACGAAGTCTGTCACATTATGTTTATTGTACCCTTAATGTCTACAACACCATATAAAGCAAGGTATATAACGATGATTTGTCTAGTGCAACGCGTAAAAAAAGCAAAAGTGATGATAAATGAAAGACTTACTGGGGAAATCGGTGCAGGGCTTTTGGTTTTTGCTTGTGCTGAGCCCACAGACACCCCCGCAACAATTGACAAAATGTTGCAAAAAATTATCTCTTTAAGAATTTTTAGTGATATAGACGGAAAAATGAATCAGAATATTGGGCAAACTGGTGGGGGACTTTTACTGGTAAGCCAGTTTACCCTAGCCGCAGACACCCGTCGTGGGAATCGACCTAGCTTTACCCAGGCCGCCCCACCCGCCCAAGCCAAAGCACTATTTGATTTGTTTGTTACTCAAGCCAAGGCGATCCACCCTATCGTGGAAACGGGACAGTTTGGTGCGGATATGCAGGTCCATCTTATTAATGATGGTCCGGTAACAATTCCTCTGCATATCAATTGACAACTAACGAACTCTCATTATCGCATTTGGAACGCTTCGCTATGAATAGTGAGCTGCTCACGATCAAAGTTTTGTTTTAGTGTTGCTTCAAGCGCGTGCAACAAGCCTGTGGGGCCGCAAAACCAAAGCTCATAGTTTTGTGTGGTAGACATGGTTGACATCAGTAGTTCGGGCGTTAAGCGCTGCCCTTTAGCACTCTCATGGATTGATAAGTGAATAGTAGGTAACTGCGCCGCTAATTGCTGCAAATAATGGCAGGCTGCGCTGTCCTCGGCTCTATCAATACAATAGTGCAACTGAGCAGTCACCGCTTGAGGCTGCATGATCAAAGCTTCTAGCCAAGCAATAAATGGGGTGATACCAATGCCGCCGGCAATCCAAATTTGCTCGCGCTGAAGGTTAATACGATCTAATGCAAACTGACCATACGGCCCCTCTATCTCAAAAAACATATGAGGACGCATCTTTGCTGCCATTTTCTGCGTATAGTCGCCCAACGCCTTAATACGAAAATCAATATGACCATCGGCATGTGGAGCACTTGCGATCGTGAAAGGATGCGCCCCTTCTTGGCGATCAAAACAAATAAAAGCAAACTGCCCTGGCTGGTGATTAGGCCAACGCGCATCAACTTGCGCACGCAAAAATAAGACCTGATCTTGGCCCAGCTCGCACTGAACAACCTGCGCCAAATAACGATGTTTCATCCCTATTCGCTGGGTTAGAGCCTGCCATGCACCATATAGCCCCAACCCCAACATCGTCACTAGCCCAAAGCCTATGGGTTGTGTCCAATATGACAACGGCATTAAAACCAACGCGTGAAAGCCCACCATTAAAAACAACACCGGCATAATACGATGCAAATGTCGCCAAAACTTATAGGGGAAAGAGCGCCAAAGCGTCAATACCAGCATAATAATAGCAGCATATATTGCCCATTCCCCAAGAGACTTAGCTAACGATTTATAGTCAGAAAAAAAAGAAAGCAATGGAGTTTTAGTAGCTCGGTTAGCATTACCAATCAAAGCAACAATCAGAGGCTTTGATAATTTAATTAACCAATGACTCACCGCAAATAAAACAGCCCAAATCCCTGCCCATTTATGCAGCTGATAAACCTGATCCATGCCCCCTACCCAACGCTCCGCCCATACAGGACGTGTCGCCAAAAGCATTACGAATCCCATTAAGGCAAATGACACAACACCGGTGTAATACAAGAGATAATTTCGCCACTGCCATAATAAATCACCACCGGCAATAGGATGCATAAAAGCGTCCAAAGCCCATAAAGCACTAAACAAAGCGATAAAAGCGATGAGAATCTTTTTCATTTAACCAGCCTTAAAATAACTATTTATTATTTTACAAAGATACCTCATCTCTCATGAATACATCATGAATTAAATTATCAAACAACTTTAATTCCAGATTAAAAAAAACAATAATAAAAACAATTATTATTTACAACATAGCCAGCAGTATGATGACACCTACGCTTGACAACCGGTTTTATTTACCGTTATAGTGTTTTTATGCATTACGAGTTGGGGTTACCCCCCATGCCAACCTGTGACCCACACAAGGTGGACAAATAATGCGGCATTACGCAACCAATGGGATATCGCTGCCCGCTGTTGCGGGCTTTTTTTATGGGTTTTTTATACCGACTTGCTCACCCTGCATGGTGCTAAAGAGCTAAAAAGGAAATACCATGTCTTATCAGTTCGAAATCGATGGCCAAACGTTTACGGGGAGCGTAGTTCCTGGATCCAGCTATATGCACATTACCCATGTGGATAGCAACCAATTTATCGGCGCGTTTCAACCAGACGCCCCCTCTTTATTTGGCCCACGTCCCTCGGGCGCATGGCGTAGCATTGGTCAAAACACATGCTTGAGCTTATTAGAAAAAATTCAGCCTATGGTGGCAGAGCTTTGCAAACAGCGTATTATTAATCGCTACCGCTAATACCGAATACGTTTCTTAAGTAAAAAGCTCGGCATATTACCGAGCTTTTTACTAGGTTTTAGTGATGCTGAGAAAAATACGCTTTGGTCAGTTTAAATACAACCGGACTAAGCAATAACAATGCGATAAGATTCGGCACCGCCATTAACGCATTTAACGTATCTGCCACTAGCCATAAACTGGCTAAGTCCATACCAGGCCATGTCCCAATAGGAATGACCACCACCCAAATCAAGCGAAAAGGTAGATTGGATTTCTCCCCAAACAAAAACTGTGCGCATTTCTCACTATAAAAACTCCACCCGATAATAGTAGTAAAAGCAAAAAGAGCAACACCGATACTCACAATGTAACGCCCAATTTCTCCTAGCCCCTGAGAAAACGCATAGGCGGACAAAGTGGCTCCATTTTCCCCGCTTTGCCATGCGCCTGTCACCACAATCACTAAAGCGGTAATAGTACAAACAACGATTGTGTCTAAAAACGTCCCCAACATGGCGACCGTGCCTTGACGAATAGGACTATCCGTTTGCGCGGTAGCATGCGCAATGGGTGCACTTCCCAGCCCAGCCTCATTGGAAAAAATCCCGCGAGCCACACCAAAACGGATGGCTGCCCACACCGTGGCACCCATAAAACCACCGCTGGCTGCTGTAGGGTTAAAAGCATGATAAAGAATTAGCCCCACCGCTTCGGGGATGCGATCAATATGCAATACCAATACTAATAAACCGCCACCTACATAAAATAGCGCCATCACCGGAACGAGCTTACCGGCCACCTCGCCAATGCGCTTAATACCCCCTAGCAGCACCAACCCAACCAGCCCAGCAATGATAAAACCACTAAACAAAGGTGGAACGCTAAACGTAGACTGCATCACATCCGCTACTGAGTTTGCTTGAATACTGTTACCTATACCAAAACCGGCCAACATTCCAAAAACAGCAAAAATCACCCCTAACCATTTCCAGTTTTTCCCAAGGCCGTTACGAATGTAATACATTGGGCCACCCACATAATGCCCATTTTTATCAACTTCACGAAAATGCACGGCTAAAGCGGCCTCACTGAATTTTGTCGCCATACCAATGAGTGCGATAAGCCACATCCAAAAAATCGCGCCTGGTCCCCCGTAATAAATGGCTGTCGCAACCCCTGCAATATTCCCAGTACCAATCGTGGCAGACAAGGCGGTCATCAACGCATTAAAAGGGCTGATATCCCCCTGCTCTGTGCTACGTCGCCCTTGCCAGAGCATTCTGAACCCATAGCCCAGTTTACGCTGCGGCATAAAACCTAAGCCAACAGTAAGAAACAAACCTGTTCCCGCCAATAACATCAGCATGGGTGATCCCCATGCAATCGCATTAATTGCATGTATCCATTCAATGAGCTTTTCCATGCGCTTTCTCCTTACGCCTTGCTGTAGGCCACCAAATAAACCATCGATACTACCCCTTTTAGGCACGAAAAAAAAGACTGCATACAGCAGTCTTTTGACGTAAGAAGAAAACGATTGTGGTTATTTATTTTTTAACGGACAAGTGCTAAGCCCCAACAAAGGATACAAAGGGCAGTAACCCATTAAACCCGTAACTAAAGGCACTACGCCAATCCAGCCCCATAAGCCAATCGTGCCAGTAAAAGTTAAAAGCAGCAATACAACCCCCACTAAAATACGCAGGACCTTATCGATACCACCCACATTCTTTTTCATAATCATCCCTTTAGAAAAAAGCTAACACCTATCATTATATCTTAATATATAATATACAAAATATATATATATACATAATTCCATTGTGTGTGATCATAGGATTAAGCAAAGCCAATACCATTGGCTCAAACCGCACTCTTGCTCTCGTTAATACTATTTAGGAATTTTTATGCAAACCACTGATTTTGTTGCTACGTTATTTGATGGTCCCCAAGGCGACCTAAGCAAAATAACCATTGGGCTGACCATGGCTGTGAATGC
>NZ_JASLIX010000027.1:0-49303 GCF_030152715.1 Paenalcaligenes sp. | reverse complement strand
TAGCGATATTTTTATGTACGCATCAGCCTGAGCATGCTTATCGGGTTGCGGATCAGGTCTTGTTATTGAAAAAAGGCCAGGTGATGGCAGCCGGAGATACTGCCAACACCCTGACCTTAACCACACTTGCTCAACTGTATGATCTTCCCATCGCTGCAGTGAGCCAGCATGCTCAAAACGTCATTCCTAAATCTTAGAAATGATGTGTGAGCCCAATCGCAGCACGACGACTGCTGCTATTTGAGGCATCAAAAACCTGCTCCAAGTGGTAGTTTTTACCGTAAGCACCAAAAGCATAGAGTTGGGTGCGGGCTGATAAATCATAGACATAGCCTAAGGAATACACTTGGACTTTGCGGGCTTTTTTCTGGGTTTCCTCCCAGTGCCAGTTAGGTTTAGCAAGACTCCATTGTGCAATAAGCTCCCCTTGGCCCAATGACAGGGCGGCACCGACAAAAACGCTATCTACTTTACCACCTTGCAAAAACTCAGGTGCGCCATAGCCTTCTAATGCGTCAACCTCCCAGTATTCTGCGGCTTGCTCGCCCCCATTTAAGCCAACAAAGCCATTTTTTTGCCTTGCCCAAGCCGCAGCAAGTGTAAAAGCATCAAAGTCGTATTTAGCACTGACTTGTAAGGCTTTGGCGTGTTTTGGGGTGTAGGGGTGACGAGACTGTAAGTGCTGATCATAGCTGATGGCCGCGTACAAATTCTCGCCCTCAAAGCGTAGAGCACCATTAAAACGCTCAGGTTGATCCGTCAGTGAGGATTTGTCCCAGTCGGCGGCTTGGTAGCCCAAACCGGCTTGCCAGCCTGCCCAGGAGGGTGTGTAGTACTGGATGCTTTGATTTTGTTGGTAGTTATCGCTATTACGCATCAGTGCGCCTAAGCCAAAGTCTTTCCAGCCCGCGAGCTCAACTTCTTCGTTAAATTGTTGTGAGACGGGGTTTTGGCGTCCTAAGTACAGTGTCCCCCAGCCTTCATGTTGTAAGCCAAGGCGGGCACTTTGATCAAATAGCGCATCTTCTTCGAGCTGACCACTAAGTAGGTCAATGCTGCTTTCTAATTGGAACAGGGCGTGGGCGCCATTACCTAAATCTTCACTGCCTTGCAGTCCCCAAATCGAATCGGTTTGCCCTCCGTTAATTAAGCCACGGTGACGAGCCTCACCGCTTTGTTTGGTGTAGCTAATGCCCGTATCGAGCGTGCCATAGAGCTGTAAAGCGCTCTCTGCAGCAACAGGTAGGGTGAGAGAAGACAGAATAACGGTAGTAAAAAGAGGAAAAAAAGGGTGTTTCAACATGATTTTGCTCATAAGGACTCACTACGCCTTAGAGCAAAGTGATTTGCCCTAGGTGGCGCAGGAGTCAGGAATTGATAAAAAAGTGGGAGTTAACCTTCCCGTCGGTTCATCGTCCATATGGGGGCTCCTTAGTATTGATCGTAACGGTCAGCCAACATGCCCCATAAAGGCTGGTGGGGTTGTGGCGTTTGATAGCGAGGTCGGGTAATAGCACGTAGTCGCTGGCGTACAGGGGTGTCGTTAAGTTTGGGACGTGCCATTGGCTTGGCGGCGTGTTGTAGAATTTCTAAGCCAATGCTTTGTACATCCATGTCTGCTGTACGCTGGACTAATTTTTGTAAAAATGCGGTGGACTGATCGGCGTGGGCATCAAACTCGACGCTGAAGTTCAGCTCAGAGTGATCGCGCCCTTGGCGTAAAATCTGTTGCTGCCAAGCCCGTAATAACAAGCCATAGTCATAGCCAGTAGCGCGTACAATATCGCGCAAGGCGTCAAACTGTTCGCTGTGGCAGCGAATGGATAAACGGTGCCGCATTTTGGCATCTGCCATTTTTTTAGTAAAAAAACGCATGATATTCTCCTAAATTACAAATGGTGTTGCAGATAAAGGGTGCAACAGCCCCTGCCTCCTTTAAGGCATACTGAGCATGCAATATTGTTAGTGACCTTCGACGTGTACGCGACGAATACCGTCTTTTTGCCCCAGTTTGAGGGCAAGGCGGTTTAAGACTAAGGGGCGATCAGCGGTGCAGTGAATGGTTAATTCTGTACACGCATGTTGGCCTTCGTGCAGCAAGGCGCTTTGGGCACGCGTGATCGATGCCCCTATGGACCGTAAGTCCTGGTATAGGGGTTGTTTAATGCTCTGTAAGCTGTTGCTTGAGCCCACAATCGTGAGGCGATAGCGCGGGTTGTAGGCACGAGAAGAAACTCGTCCACCTAGCCGGCGCAAAAATTGGGTGAAGCGCATGTTGATCTCCGGTAAAGAAAGAATCAAAACATAATGCGCGCATCACTTAGTGCTAGGCTACACGATGCAAAAAGGAGATATAGGAGAAAAGCAAATTCCAGAACGGAAGATGATTGGTCTACATCCTGCCTAAACAGGACGCAGCAAGAGGGCTGAAATCCTGATTAAGCGATACGCGCGATGTTAGATCGACTACATTCGTCTGTATCCACGATTTAACCTCTTGAGTTGATAATAATTGCTCTATTATAGGGGTAAGTCCCCATTTTGGGAACTGTTTCCTTTTCTCTGTGAAAAAATCAAGGGGTTTTGTACTTGGTCGTTGTTTTATCGCAATGTTTTTTACTTTATTTTTATAATCGCTTTTAAAGCACGTATTGTTATGGCGTGCCAACGAGTCGGTTTTAAAATATCGGCTCTAAGGGTTATCGCTAGTTTTATACCTAAACCATTGCTCTAGAACGAATCCTCGTTCTATTATTGATTATGCTTGAATCCACCTGTAGATTGTTTCCCGATATGGGTTCGCGTCATGCCTCGGTATTGCGCGCCGCGTTACGGCTTTTTAGCCAAAAAGGTTATTTCAACACTTCTGTGCAGGAAATTGTTGCAGCGGGCGGGGTGTCGGTTGGTTTTACCTATCACCACTTTAAAGACAAAACCGGTATTGCGCATGCGCTATACCAACATCTGTTAGCACGCATGGACGATTTGCTTGACCATATCGAGCAACAACACACAGAGGCTCAAGCACGCTGTAAAGCAGTGATTCATATGTTGTTTGAGCTGACCGAAGCCGAGCCCGATGCGATGGCTTTTATTATTCATGCTCGACATCAGGAATTTCTACCCGGAGAAAAATCCATCTGTTCGGCTTCGGCTTTTGTACGTATGCGCCGCTTTGTGGCGCAGGGCGTCGAAAGCGGCGAGCTAAAACCCATGGATCCGGTTGTAGCAAGCGCATTCATGTATGGTGCGGCAATTCGTTTAGTATGTTTGCGTTTGGATGATGTGATTACGGACTCCTTACTGCATTATCTGGATGAACTTTGGCGCCATACTTGGGACACGCTGAGCGCAGCTTAGTGTAGGTGCTCTGGTAACAGAGCATTTTTTAGGCCAATCATTAGAACGAATGTTCGTTCTACTTAAGGAGTTTAGCGATGGCACACCACATTTTAATTATTGGTGGGGGCATTGGTGGCACGATGACAGCTAATCATTTGGTCACCAAAATGTACCCTGAAATTCGCACAGGAAAAGTCAAAGTTACGTTGTTATCGAACTCTCCCTGGCACTATTACAAACCGGCTTTTATGTACGTGGCCTTTGATAGTTTTTTTCGTGATGAGCTACGCCGACCCCAACGTAGTTTGCTCCGCCCTGAAATTGATTTTCAGGTAGAAGAGGTCACACATTTTGACTTTAGTAGCCAACAGGTGGAATGTAAAAGCGGTAAAAAATTTGGCTATGACCATTTGGTGATTTCGACTGGTTGTATCCCTGCTCCTGAGCGTATCGAAGGCTTAAAAGAAGCGGGCGATCACTTTTATCAGCATGGGCCCGCACGCCAGTTAGCGGACAAATTAAAAACCATTGAAAAAGGGCGGATTTTTATTACCGTAACCTTTCCTAAAACCCACAATGTGCCCCATCAGTGTGGTATCGCTCCGATTGAAACCACATTGATGCTCGATGACTTATTGCGCCGCCGTGGGGTGCGGGATCAGATTGAAATTGTTTATACCTATCCCACGGTATCGCAGTTATTACGTAATTGCTTGTTTATGCAAAAAGACACATGCGATATTTTGCCACCAATTTTTGAGCAAAAAGGCATCAAGCATCAGCGTGGGTTTACCTTAGCCAAAGTCGACCCAGACAAAAAAATAGCGTATTCCGAAGAGGGTAAAGAAGAAAACTTCGATATTTTAATGGCGACACCGCCGATTCGTGCGGTAAAAGCGGTACGAGATACGGGGATTTCTCAAGCGGCCGATGGCGAGGGGTGGTTACCCACAGACCATGAAACCTTACAAGTGATTGGTTTGGAAAATGTGTATGTTTTGGGTGATACGGTGGACTTACCCATTAGTAAAGCCGGTGGTTCATGCCATAGTCAGTCGCCAGTAGTGGTAAATAATATTGCTTCGGAAATTCGCTTTGGTCGCACTTCGGATAAATATGATGGGCGGGTGGTAGCGATCGCGCAGATGGGCTTAGAGGACGGTATGCCGTTATGGTATGACTATCACGAGGATGTGAAGCCCACGCCCCCGAATAAGTTGGGCGGCTTAATGCGCAAGGGTTTTAACCGTGGTGCTTATTGGGCGGTTGCTCGAGGCTTAATCTAAGGAGAAATCAATGACAACGGATCATGAAAAAACAACCACCCCTGAGTCGGCGAGCCAGCAGGTTGATCACTTATTACAAGATGATGCCACCTTGATGGGGTTGCAGGATTTGATTAATAAGCTGGAGCCTTTGATTGCAGGTGGGCGACTTAATCGCTTGGTGGACTTAGCATCGGTTGCTGCGGATCTCGTGGACATGTCCGATGAATATATGATTGAGAAAATCGCTAAAGCGGGCGAAGACATGATGGGAGCAGCCTGGGCAACCGGAAATGCCGCACGCATGGCGAGTGCTCAGGTTTCTGACATGAAAGATGCCCCAACACTAATGGGTTTAGTGCGCATGGCACGCGAGCCCGAAGTGCGCCGTGGTTTAGCCTTTTTGCTAGCATTTGCTGGTGTCATCGGCAAGATGAATAGCTATCAACCGCTGGATTATGATGCAGATTAAGGTTTTTTATTTGTTGTAGGTTCGCTGTAAGTCATGCCTTTTGGGCATGTTGGTCGTGCTTAGCCCCCTGAGCACGACCTTTTTTCGTGCTCAAGTAGCCAGGCTTTATGCTCTATTCCCCAGCGATAGCCTTGTAGGGCACCTGATTTAGCAATAACACGGTGGCAGGGAATAAATAGGGCGATTGGGTTTTTAGCGCAAGCGCTAGCAACCGCACGCACCGATCGTGGTGACCCAAGGTAGTGAGCAAGCTCAGAATAAGTCCAAGTCTGTCCCCAGGGAATATGGGTTAATGCGTGCCAAACCCGTTTTTGCCATGTTGTGCCTTGTGGTGAAATGGCAAGGTTTTGTAATCGATCGTTGACAAAATAATCCTCTAGCGCCTCTCGATAAGAGGTAGGGAGACGTTGCCTCTTACCCGTGTAGTGAGGGAACTGTTGTAAAAACGATTGTTCTATTGTTGAAGCACAGTCACTTAGACTCAGCCAACAGAGCTGATTGTGTGCTGTGGCCAACAAAATCCAGCCCAAAGGGCTATGGGTTAGTGAATAATAAAAAGTCATCGTGTAAAAAACTCAACAAAATCAGTGCTAACGCGTAAAATAGTGAGCCGCTGTAACGCAGCGCAGATGTTTGATTTGATTTTTGGGTGTATATATTTTGACTACCAGACGCGCAAAACGTTGGGACGGTGAGCTATCCTCCCTGTCAGTAGAGTATTTAACCGAAGTGGCCGAAAAAATGCAGGCATACGGCCAAACGGTACAGTTTGAGTTTCCTGGCCATGCGAAAACGCCAATTTATCAGGTGATCAATCACCGTGGTTTTAAAATGGGTTTTGATGGCAAGCACTTGTTGCATAGCTTAAATGAAAACGGCAATGTGAGCGATCAGCTTTCAGCCGAATTTTCATTGGAGCAAGTACAAGAAGCAATTTTAAATCCGCCAAGTGCGGCACCGCGTGCACGTAAAAGTACTGGCGTTCGCGCTAGAAAAACGGCCGTGGCGCCTGATCAAATAGAGGTGGATAAATACAACTATTTTCGTGCTAATCGAGACTGGCTACCGGATGATATTCAGTACTACGCAGAAGACATCAGTGCTTTAATGCGTGGGGGGATGACAGCAGAGCAAGCATTTGCCAGTATTTTAGACCAGCACTACGAGTAAAAAATGGGCAGCCTGATTGGCTGCTTATTTTTTACTCCAGTTAAAGCCGAGTATAAATGCGGTATGCTTAGGAGCTCATACTAAAGGGGTCGCCATGTTAGAAACTGCCATCGTTGCCGCTAGAGACCGAGCGCGGCTTGTAGAGGTCGCTGGGATACTGATTGGGTTTGGGGTTGATGGATTAGTCAGTCAACTGGGCTTACGTAAACTTTTGCCTCGAGACCAAGCCAGCTCAGCAAATAAAGCCAATGCCGAGCTTTCGTTACCAGAGCGGTTGCGCAAAGCCATCGAGGCTTTGGGGCCTACTTATGTCAAGCTTGGGCAGATTTTAGCAACGCGACATGATTTGCTTGGCCCTGAGTGGACAACAGAGCTAGAGAAACTGCATAACCATGTGAGTGCTGTGCCATGGGAGCAGATTTCGCCCCAGCTGATTGAGGATCTTGGGGCAGATCCTCACGAGCTCTTTGTGGATTTTCATACAGAGCCCATTGCGGCGGCATCCATGGCGCAGGTATATCAGGCGCGCCTGCATGATGGTACAGAGGTGGTATTAAAAGTTCGGCGTCCAGACTTACGCGCCACCATCGAGGCAGACTTACGCTTATTAGCACATGGGGCTCATTTGCTTGCACAGACAAACCCAGATTGGGCGCGATTTAAGCCCGAGGAAATGGTGAGTTATGTAGCAAGCGCATTGCGAGACGAGCTGGATTTTGCACGCGAGGGACATAACTGTGAGCAAATGTCGGCGGCATTTGCCCAGCATCCAGAGATCGTTTTCCCTAAAATTTACTGGCAATGGACCAACGAACGACTACTCGTACAAGATTTTATGCGCGGAGAAAATCCTACCCATGCGCAAGCGCTACGCGCCAAAGGGCTTGATCCGGCTTTGCTTGCCAAACGAGGGGCTCTAGCTGTCTTGAAAATGATTCTAGAGGACGGTTTTTTTCATGCGGATCCGCACCCTGGCAATATGTTAGCCATGGCACATAATCGTGTTGGCTTTATTGATTTTGGGATGGTGGGACACCTTTCTGAGCGGCGTAAAACCCAGTTGCTGATTTTATTCCGAGCCCTTGCCGAGGGGCGTGGCGATGGTGTGGCTTCGATGTTGTTAGCATGGTCAGATCAATATGATGCGGATCCGGTGCAGTTGGATATGGCGGTAGAGCGCTTTTTAGCTCAGCATAGTACAGGCAAATTACGTATTAGCTTGGCTTTAATGGATTTTATGGCTTTAGCGCGTCAGCAGAAAATCACGCTGCCTGCGGATTTAAGTTTGTTGTTTAAAGCGTTTATTACGGCCGATGGGGTATTACGGCGAGTCGACCCGGATTTGGATTTGGTGCAATTGGCTACGCCAATGATCCATGAGCAGATTCGAGAGCATTACAATGTGCATGCTATTAAAGAGCGAGCCACCTATTTGGCGGCTGAGTTTTATGATCTGGCGGCCGACACACCTGGTGCGCTACGTTTACTGCTGCACCGTCTGCGTCATGGCCGTATCGGCGTAGACATGGAGCTACGTCATTTAGATAAGGTGGCTAAGTCTTTAGAACTTGCGGCAGTGCGCTTATGTGTGGCTTTGGTAACGGCGGCATTTGCTCTGGGTTTGGCACCACGTTTATTTGATTTTGGACCCATATGGCTGGGTATACCGTTATTTGCGTGGTTTGGTTTGATAGCTACGGTCATGGGGTGTGTGCTGTTATTGTATTGGCTATTTAAGCCCAAATAACGTGGTTTTTTATTGAAGAAAGACAAGTATTTGTATTAGATGATCTTGAGATAAGGAAGGTTATGAGCTTATTAAATAGTGTGTTAGCTAATGCTGCATCAGTGATGCTTAGGGACAAACAAAAAGAGCAAGCGACATTACTGCCGGCATTTTTACAGGCGGTAAATCAATATCCTGGTGGTATAAATGGGCTACTTGAGGCTTTTAAGCAGGGGGGCTTAGGTGCAGTGGTGCAATCATGGATGAGTCAGGGGGAAAACCTGCCTATTGCGCCAACGCAGCTACAGCAGGTATTAGGAAATAATATGGTGACTGACTTGGTCAGTAAAACGGGCTTAAGCCAGGACTCCGTACTAAACCATTTATCGAGTTTATTACCTGTGGTAGTTGATAAACTATTTAGTCAAAACAATAAAATTCTCAATGAGTCTGGACAAGTGGATATGAGCCAGATGATGAGTACAGTTTTAGCTTTGTTAGCTAAAAAGTAAAAAAAGCCGCAATTGCGGCTTTTTGCTAGCTGATATGTGGTTCGCTTAGGCAGATTGACTTGCTGCTAAGGCTTGTTCTAAGTCAGCCAAAATATCGTCGATATGCTCAATACCAATAGAAAGACGAACCATATCACTACTTACACCCGCAAGTTTTAGCTCCTCATCATTAAGCTGACGGTGGGTGGTGGTGGCAGGGTGACAAGCAAGAGACTTGGTATCACCGATATTTACCAAACGTAGAATAAGAGAAAGCGCATCAATGAACTTTGCGCCTGCTTCGCGCCCGCCTTTGATACCGAAGCTTAAAATAGCGGCTGGTTTACCACCGAAATATTTTTGTGCTAGGGCGTGTTCAGGGTTGCTGGATAAGCCGGCATAGTTCACCCAGCTAACATGTGGGTGATTGGCTAAATACTCGGCAACACGCTGGGCGTTTTCTGTATGACGCTCCATGCGTAAGGCTAGGGTTTCAATACCTTGTAGGATTTGGAAGGCATTGAAAGGGGAAAGCGCCGAACCAGTGTTACGCAAAGGAACAACACGACAGCGGCCAATAAAGGCGGCAGGGCCAAAGGCTTCGGTATATACCACGCCGTGGTAAGAGGGGTCGGGCTCGTTCAGAATAGGGAAGCGGTCTTTGTGTTTAACCCAGTCAAATTTTCCGGAATCCACAACAGCGCCAGCGATTGTTGTGCCATGGCCTCCCATATATTTGGTTAAAGAGTGCACCACAATATCGGCACCGTATTCAAAGGGACGACATAAGGCAGGAGAGGCTACCGTGTTGTCAACAATAACGGGTACCCCATGACGGTGCGCGGCCTCACACAGTGCCTCTAGGTCAATGATATTACCGGATGGGTTACCAATGGTTTCACAAAATACAGCTCGCGTTTTATCATCGATCAAAGCCTCGAGCGCTGCTATATCATCATGGGGTGCAAATTTGACCTCAATGCCTTGGCGCGGCAAAGTATGAGCAAATAGATTATAGGTGCCACCATACAGTTTACTTACCGAAACAATGTTGTCACCAGCTTGAGCGATGGTTTGTATAGCATAAGTAATAGCCGCCATGCCGGAGGCAACTGCTAGTGCGGCCACACCACCTTCGAGTGCTGCCACGCGTTCTTCTAGTACAGCGTTGGTGGGATTCATAATGCGGGTATAAATATTGCCCGGTACTTTTAAGTCGAAGAGATCTGCACCATGCTGTGTGTTATCAAATGCATAAGAGGTAGTTTGATAGATAGGAACAGCAACAGCTTTAGTGGTAGGGTCTGGTTGGTAACCCGCATGGATGGCTAAGGTTTCAAATTTCATGATAAAAATTTATGGACTAAGTTAAGGGAAAGATAATCTAATCGTAACGGCTTATTTATATATAAAATAGAAATAAATAGTATATCGTTATATTTTTTTGATATAAGCGAGTGGGCTTGTACCGTGCACTCTCGTAATATGATCGCCTAAGCGTTTATATGCTTATATAGTATCTGTTTTTAAGGTTAGAGGCCTAAATGAAAAAATGGTTTAAAAGAGGACTCTTTGCTTTAGTGGTCTTTGTAATTGTGGCCTTAGTGGGGGCAGCCGTTTTCTTGCTCACTTTTGACCCAAATGCTTATAAAAATAAAGTGGAGCAGTTGGTGTTTGATCGCTATCAGCGTCAGCTTAGTATTGATGGTGATATCGAGTTGTCACTCTTTCCACGCATTGGCTTAGCTGTAGAACAAGTGTCTCTAACTGATAAGCAAAGTGATGAGCCTTTTGCTGCTGTGGATCATGCGCGTTTTGCGGTTGCGGTTTGGCCACTGCTTTGGAACCGTTTGGTAGTGGATCATGTGGCTGTGAGCGGTTTAAAGATGTGGTTGCATCGCGATGCACAGGGTGAGTTCAATTTTATGGATCTTTTACAGCGAGGTCCAAACGAGGTAGCGCAGCATACGTCCCGATCATTTTTTCCTACGGCTCAGGCACAATCAACATCTATGGTGCCAGATGCCTCACAGGCTGAGTTTCAAATCGATATTGCAGGCTTAGAGCTTAAAAATGGTGAAATTCATTTCACTGATGAGCCCTCGGCAACGCAACTACGAGTGGTGGATTTAGAGTTAAATACGGGGCGTATGACTTTTGGACAGCCCTTTGATGTAATTTTTAAAGGTGCACTCCAAGGAGAAAGTCCGATTACAGATGCGACACTTGAAGGGCAAGCTGTGGTGCAGCTCGAGCCCCATTTGTATCGTTATTCGGCGCAGCGTATGAATTTAGCACTTAGTGGGCATTTGGGAGCTTATGAGGCTAGTGCAGCGACATTACGTGGTGGTGTTGAGTTATTAACCCACACAAAAGACATACGTGTTCGTAACCTAGAGCTGAGCACTCAGGGAAAATGGCGATCAGATACTTTAGCACTGGATAAAGTAAATATGACCATGAGTGCGGCGCAATTAAATGCTAAGCATCATCTTCCTTTTTTAACTACGCAGAAACTGCAGTGGCGCTTACAAGGGCTATTGCCAGTAGAAAGGGGGCAGTCCGAGCACAAGGTTGAATTAGCGTTAGACGTACCTAAGTTTGTTATGGAGCCAGAGCAGGTCCAAGGTGAACCGATTGGATTTTCTTTTAAGCAAACGCAGGGATCACAGATGTTTGGGGTGACTGCACGAGCTAAAGATTATAGGGGGGCGTTAGCGCAGCTGCATGTAGGGCAGGTCCACATGGATGTGGCTGGCAAAAATGCGCAGCAAGCCTACAAGCTAGGGGTCAGCTCTCCCGCACAATGGGAGCAAACAGAGCAACGTTTGGTTTTCCCTAAATTAATGGTAAATACATTATTGGATAATGAGGCACTAAATCCCAACCCGGCTCAAGCTTTGTTTTCAGGTGAGGTGGATTGGTTATTTGCTCAGCAGCAAGCGCACGTGGTGGGAGAGTGGCAAAGCGCCAATACACAGGCTCAGCTCCAAGCGCAATTGCAGTATGGTGAGCAAGAACGATTACAGCTAAACGTACAAGCTCCACAGATTGATTTAAATCCGTGGCGAGCTCAAGCAAAACCAGCACCAGATACGCCTGCCGTGAAACCCGTATTGGCGAAAATGCTGCCAGATTACTTTGACTGGCGTGCTTTAGCTACAGAGCTAACACTGCAAGCAGAGCAGTTGCATTATAAAAACTATATCCTACAAGGGCTCCAGCTGCAGGCAGAGCAGAAAAATCGTGAAATCACCATTGCTAAGTTATCTGCTCAAGCATGGAGTGGGCAGCTCGATATGAAAGCAAATTGGAGCCATCAGAAACAAAGTGGAAAGATGGAAGCACACCTTAAACAGATTGATATGATGCCCTTTTCTCAGTCTATAGGTGCGCAAATGGCATTAAGTGGTACAGGCGACATTAAATTGGCGCTCGCCACCCACGGGAAAACGCGCTTAGCACGTTTGGCTAATATGACCGGCAGTTCACAGGTCCACGTAAAAAATGGTAGCGCTTTTGGTTGGGATTTTTGGCAGTACTTACAAGAAGCGAATGAGGCCGTGCGTAACGTGTTCAGTGGTCAGGTTCAATCACCTGCTATCCAGCTAAATCCGCAGTTGAGTACACCATTTACAGTATTTAGCTATGATGTGAAGTGGCAACAAGGACAGGGGCAGATCACACAGCTTCAATGGCAAAGCCCTGGGGTGAATGCACAGGTTGAGCGAGGTTATGTGGATAGCGTCAATCAGCAAATGGATATGGATTGGCGTTTTGATGTAAAGAGAAAAACATTGCCCGATGTTTATCAGCATTTGGGAGCGTATAGTGTGCATCCCATCTATGCTCGCCTGAGTGGCAGCTGGCTCAGTCCTCAATTACGATTACAGTGGCAGGAGCTCAAGCATCCTGAAGTCCAACAAGCCATTGATCAGGGGTTGTTGAACTTATTGGATCAGCCTATTCAGTCAGAGGGGGCGGTGCCGGATACGGCTACTAAAACGCTAGGTACTACGATTAAAGACTTATTGAAAAAATAATATGACGACTTTAGCTTTAGTGACACCGATTCAGTTTGCTCCAGCCTTAACCATGCCCAGTCACTATCATCATCAATGGTTTTTGGTGGATACACAAGGCCACGTTCTGTCAGAGCAAGATTGCGCGAGGCTGGCGCAATTACAGCTCAGTACACGTTTTGGTCAGCTCCAGGTAAGAGCCCCAGGCATGCTGTGTTTAGAGCTGATGTTGGATGTGATCGAGGATGATGACGAGGTACGCCGTATCGCTACCGATGTTCATGGGCAGACACGTGCTGCTATCGATGAAGGTGAGCTGGCGGCGGTATGGTTTGAGCATGTGTTAGGACGCCCTTGTCGCTTATATAAAAAAGATCCAGGGCAGCAGCATGCCTAGGGGCAGACTACGAGCCGGTTAGGCGTTGGTATTTAGCAAAAAGTTGCTCTTGGGTTTCCTGATGTTCAGGGTGGACCTCAATACACTCTACAGGGCAAAATACAATGCATTGGGGCTCATCGTGGTGGCCAACGCATTCAGTACAAAGATTAGGATTGATTTCATAAATGTGTTCGCCCATATAGATGGCCGTATTAGGGCACTGGGGCTCACACACGTCGCAGTTGATGCATTCTTCAGTAATATATAAGGCCATATGATTTAACCGTTAAAGCCTAAAAGGTACAACTATAGTGTAGACCGAATTAGGCTTTAACGCGAAATTAGTCCTTAGACTGTAGTCGGCGTTCAGCGGCTTTAGTGGTTAACCAGCGCTCTACAGAAGGAAATACGAATTTGCTGACATCACCGCCGAGCAGTGCAATCTCGCGAACAAAGGTGCCTGAAATAAACTGATACTGATCGGATGGTGTCATGAATAGGGTTTCCACTTCAGGTAAAAGGTGGCGGTTCATGCCCGCCATTTGAAACTCGTACTCAAAATCCGATACGGCTCGTAAACCACGCACAATCACTCGTGCTTCTTGTTCGCGCACAAAGTCTTTGAGTAAGCCGCCAAAGCTTTTGACTTCTACGTTGGAGTAATGGCTTAGGACTTCTTTGGCGATTTCTACGCGCTCTTCAACAGAAAAGAAGGGACGTTTGTTAGGGCTATGTGCTACGGCCACCACCACATGATCAAAAAGGTTGGCGGCACGACGAACTAAATCCTCGTGACCTCGAGTTAACGGGTCAAAGGTTCCGGGATATACAGCTGTAATCATAGTAATAGAGGCTACCAATAATGGGTTAAGATTTCAGCGCGTACGATACAAGCGACGTCGCCGACCAATCTACTTGTCCGCATTATTATCTGTTTTTGCGCTCTCGGCAAATTGAAGTAGTTGAAAATGTACATGGCCTGCCTTTTGTTGGCGTAAACTAATAAAGTTTTGAGGAATTGAAATGGCCTGCTCACTTTCTACATAAATGAGCGCATCTGGGCGTAAAATACGCGGAAGTAACGGCCAGATCTTATCGAACCAATTCTGATGAAAGGGGGGGTCGATAAAAACCAGATCATACGGGTGGTCGGTGCGCTCAAGCACATGCATGGCGTCGCCAGCATGAATACGTATATGGTGCGCCTGAAGCTTGTTGCGCAAGGCGCGCAGGGCTTTGACAGCGTTGGGGTTGGATTCCACCATTTGCACAAAGGCCATCCCATGGGATGCGGCCTCAAAGCCTAGTGCTCCGCTGCCGGCAAATAAGTCCAATGCGCGTTTTTGTGAAAAGTCATCTGCCCAAAAATAGCGTAACCAGTTAAATAGGGTTTCGCGGACACGGTCAGGGGTGGGGCGTAAGCCCTCGCCGGTGACAACAGTAATAGGGGTGCGGCGATACTGGCCGCCTACAATTCGAATAGCATTTTTTTTCATGCCTAACCATTGGGTGCGTGAATTAACAAACTAGGTTTAGTGTAAAGCGATGTTTAGTTTTTTTAAAAGGCGCAAAGCCAAAAAAGAGCAAGAGCTGCAAGAAAAGCAGGTGGTAGTGCAACCAGAAACCAGCCAGACGGATTCTGAACCGGTGGTTGCTGCTCAGGAGCCGGTGGCTAGCCCCAGCCCTGTAGTTAGCGTTCAGGCACCTGTGGTGACCCCGGAACCAGCGCCGCCTGTGGTGGATCGATCTCATTTGATCCAAACGGCAGATCTCACTGTAACCGATTCGATTTTTGTGGAAACCGCGCGACCACAGTCTGAGGAACCGCCCCTAGCCAATACAGAGCCGCCTTTACTCAATACAGAGGACACAGAGGCACCCGTGGTATCGGCAACTACCCAAGACAAACCCACAAAAGGCTCGTGGTTGTCACGCTTACGCAAAGGGTTGTCACGCACTGGGCAAAGCTTAACCTCTTTATTTGTGGGTGTTAAAGTCGATGAGGAGCTATTTGAGGAGCTCGAAACGGCCCTTATTATGGCAGATGCTGGGGTTGAGGCAACCGAAGCGTTACTCACAGAGCTGCGTACACGTGTGCGCAAAGAGAAAATGACCGATGCGGCGCAAGTAAAACAAGCCTTAAAAGAAGCGCTTACACGACATTTAACACCTTTAGAAAAAACCTTTGCGTTGCAAGCGGCTAAGCCTTTGGTCGTTATGATCGCTGGGGTCAACGGTGCAGGTAAAACCACCTCTATCGGAAAACTGGCCCATGCTTTTCAACAGCAAGGGGCGAGCGTTTTGCTGGCTGCAGGGGATACATTCCGTGCTGCAGCTCGTGAACAGTTGGTTGAGTGGGGTAATCGCAATCAAGTGCAAGTGATTGCCCAAGAGGGGGGTAATCCTGGCGCGGTCGCCTTTAATGCCGTCACCGCTGGAAAATCACGTGGTGTGGATGTGGTGATGGTTGATACGGCAGGGCGTTTGCCGACGCAGCTGCACCTGATGGAGGAGTTAAAAAAGGTCAAGCGTGCCATTGCTAAAGCGGATCCAGGCTCCCCACACGAGTGTCTATTAGTTGTTGATGGAAATACAGGGCAGAATGCCTTGGCTCAGATTAAGGCCTTTGATGCGGCGATTGGCCTAACTGGTTTGGTGGTGACCAAGCTGGATGGCACAGCCAAAGGTGGTATTCTCGCAGCGGTTGCCGCAGGCAGTAACGGCGTACGGCCTGTGCCAGTGTATTGGATTGGGGTAGGCGAGGGCATGCATGATTTGCAGCCCTTTGTTGCTAGCGAGTTTGCAGGTGCCCTATTGGGGGATTAGTTCCTCTAGGGATAAGGTTGCACGTTGGTGATCTAGCCGCACCAACGTGTTTTGACTCTTACGCAGCGATTTTTGGATTTTTTGCTTAAGCCAGGTTTGGGCAAACTGTTTTTGCGCTTTATTCATTGCATTTTGTGTATACCAGTCATAGGCCACATAGGCGTCACACAAATCCCCAAGGTGGTCTTGGGCTTTAGCTAGCGTGGCATAGAAAGGGTGCTCATTGCTGTAGCCAAAAAGCTCAAGGTTATAACGTAATCGTTTGATTTGATTGCGTAAATCATGTTGGGCACTGGGGTTTAGATGCAAAAAGTCGTGACTTTGGTGCTGGATTCGCTGCCAGAGCTGCTGTAGACGCTGGATGAGTATCGCTAAGGCAGCGGGGTGTTGCTGGGCAGGTGCCAATAAGGATTGCTGTAATACGAAATGGCGTAGCTGCTGCAGTAAAAGCTTTTGGTATGGGGTACTTGCGGCTAGCTCTAGGGCTGAGGTCGTTTTGCTGTTGGGTCGATCCAGCTTTTTGGCTGCGGGCAAACCGGCAGCAATAAGCTTTGGCTGTAGTTCTAGCCAAAGCATATCTTTATCCCGCCACTGCCCAAACGCTTTATAGTGTTTTCGTAGTTGTTGTGTTAGTCCGACTTCTGCTGTGGTGAGCCAAGGTTTAAAAAGCTGACGACAAGAGCGTAAGCGACGCATTCCCACGCGCATTAACGTTAAGTAACTGGCTTGTTGTTGCGGGGGCGCTTGCATATCGTCCACACCCGCCAAAAAAGCCGCGTTGCGTATGACTTGGCTCAAGAATAAGCTGGCTCCTTGATAATAGAGCGAAGGCACATCCATTGTTTCGGGTTTAAATCCAGAGGGTAGCCGATAGGGTTGCGCAGCAAGCGCAAGCGCAAGCGCTGCGTCTTGCCCGCTTAAGGCCACCGGATGCTTGATAGCGTATTCATAAAGGGCATCACCACGCTCGGATTTTGTACGCAATTCGAGCAAAAGATGAAAACGTACTAACCACGCTTCGGCCAAGGCAAATACCTCTGCCATCTCTCCTTGTTTGAGTTCGAACTCGACTTCATGAATAGGGAGGGTATTTTGTTTGGCTCGAATTTCACCGTTATCTAAAGCAATTTCGATGAGGGTTTGGTTCTGCCTGATTTCAATAAGAGTACGTTGCACATGCGTTTCATAGCGCATTTCTAAGGGCGCTGCGAGTTGGGCAAACAAGGTTGCAGCAGGGGTGTTTTGGTACACCTGTAAATCCAAGGAGGGCTCAGGGCGAGGGTGGTTATATTCCAAATGACTGAGTTCGTCTGTCCCCCGCATTTTTAACGTTTGTACCCACTGCTGGCCCTCGCGACGTAAACGTAAGGCAGCGTAACGCTGCGCTAAACAGCGTTGAGGCGTATCGTAATACTGAGCGGCGAGCTCAATCGATTGAGTTTGGCTAAACTGCTGCACATATTGCAGCAAGTTGGCGCGGTGTGGCGCTGGAATAAAAAGTTTAATTTCTCGTTCTAACACGTTGATTGTTGATTATGGGGTTGGGGTATGGCCTAAGGCGGTAGAAATCTGCTGAGCGCACTGCCATAAGGCATGAGCAATGGGACCCTCAAGGCTAACATCAAAAACGGCACTCGGACCGATGCTAGTGAGTGCCAAGACAATATTACCTGAGTGATCAAAAACCGGTACAGAAATGGCATCAATACCGGGCAACGGGTTACCCAGAGCTTGTGCTGCGCCTTGCTTGCGTATTTTTTGTATAAGCTGATCAAAATCGCTCTCATCATAATCCAAATGCGTACTGCGCAATAGAGCGGTATCGGCGTATTCACGCTGCAAATAATGCTGAGTGACCTTAGGGGCGAGCCAAGCTGCAAAAACATGCCCCGTAGCGGTGTAGCGCATTGACATTACTGTGCCGGCTCGCATATTCACGTGGACGGGATAACTGGCCTCGGATAAATGCACGATAGTTGGCCCATGCGAGCCCAGCACAGCGATGGCTAGGGTATGCCCAATACGTGCAGCAGCTTCCGTCACGATAGGCTGCGCGACACGTAAAGGAGTTGAGTGCTGTAAGCTAATTAGCCCCATTTGCATGGCAAAAGGCCCTAACTCATAGTGCCCACTGACCAAGTCTTGACGCACTAGTCCAACATTAATAAAGCTAACGAGATAAGGGTGTGCTTTGGCCGAACTCATTTCAGCCGCGGCGGCAAGCTCACCCAGTGGCAGCGGACGTGCGGCATTAACCAGAGCGGCTAGTAGGCGGTAGCCGGTTTCAATAGATTGAATACGTCGGCGCCCACCTTCAGGAGTAGTGGGAGGATTTTGCATAGATAAAGCGTCGGTTGACGACATAAAAAGAAATCACAGCATTAAATTAAGAGAAATTGTACCTAATTGATGATACGGGGCTAAAATAGAGGAAATTATTCAAGCAGGACAGTCATGAGTCAGCATACAGAAACCCCTAATAACGATATATCCGATATTTCTCCTATTACCGAAATTGTGGCCGAGCTACGTGCTGGGCGTATGGTTATTTTGGTGGATGAGGAGGACCGTGAAAACGAGGGCGATTTGGTCATGGCGGCCGAATTCGTTACCCCTGAGGCCATTAACTTTATGGTGACCCATGGGCGTGGTCTCGTTTGTCTAACCCTTACCGAAGAGCGTTGCCAACAATTGGATTTGCCATTGATGGCCGTACGCAATGGTACACGATTTGGCACAAATTTTACGGTGTCAATCGAAGCCGCCGAAGGGGTGGAGACTGGTATTTCCGCCGCTGACCGAGCAAAAACAGTACGAGCGGCGGTCGCTCGTGATGCGCGCCCCTCTGATTTAGTACAACCAGGGCATATTTTCCCCCTAAAGGCCGTTAATGGCGGGGTCTTAGTGCGTGCCGGGCATACAGAAGCCGGTTGTGATTTAACTCGTATGGCGGGGCTGACACCGGCAGCGGTAATCTGTGAGATTTTAAATCCAGATGGCACCATGGCGCGCCTACCGCAACTGCTCGAATTCGCTAAACAGCACCATTTAAAAATCGGTACGATTGCTGATTTAATTCAATATCGTAGCGCTCATGAATCCATGGTCGAGCGCTTGTTTGAGCAAGACATGACGACGCCGTGGGGAACGTTTCAAGCGATAGGTTACAAAGACCTGGCATCTGGGGCCCCCCATTTGGCTTTGGTTCACGGTAAAATACAAGCCGATACAGAAACCCTAGTGCGCGTACACGAACCTACGACAGTTTTGGATCTGTTGTGTGCAGACAGCAATGACCATAGCTGGAGCATTCCTGATGCTTTAAAAACCATTTCCCAGTCAGAATCCGGGGTGGTTGTTATGTTAAATTGTCAGGGGTCAGAGGATAAAATATTCGAACAATTCCAATTGCGTAGTGGCCAGCCCCAAACTGAATCTAAAACGGCGGCACATCGCTACGATTTACGTACATACGGAATTGGCGCCCAAATATTACGCGATCTTAACGTGGGCAAGGCTCGTTTGTTAGCTCGCCCTCGTAAAATGCCAAGTATGACTGGCTTTGCTCTAACCGTAACGGGCTACTTGACCGAGCCCTCTGCTTAATTTTATTTGGAGTTTATCCATGAAGCCCTATATTGTTGAACCCGATTTAAACGGCGAAGGCCTACATATTGGTATTGTACGCGCTCGTTTTAACGAGGAAATTGGCTTAGCGCAGCAAGAAGCCTGCCTAGACGAGCTCATTAAGCTTGGGGTTGATCCTCAGGACATTACTGTGTTTTCAGTTCCTGGCGCACTCGAGATTGGCGTAGCGATTATTCAGATGGCTGAAACCACCGAGTTCGATGCCCTTATTGCTCTTGGTGCGGTCGTGCGTGGTGAGACCTATCACTTTGAGGTCGTCAGCAATGAAAGCGCTTCGGCGATTGCTCGCGTTTCCATTGGCACAGGCTTGCCCATTGCCAACGGTATTCTTACTGTAGAAAACGAAGCGCAAGCTCAGGCTCGCGTAGAGGAAAAGGGGCGTGATTGTGCCCGTGCAGCTGTAGAAATGGCAAACCTATTGGCTTTGCTTGAGCCTAGCGACGAAGAATTTGATGACGAGGACGAAGATTTTGACGATGAAAACTGATTCTGTTGAACAAGAACAGGACGAACTGCGCGGTACACCTCGTCACCGCGCACGGGGTTTTGCATTGCAGGGCATCTATGCGTGGTTGATTCGTGGTGCCGATGGTCTGCAAGAATCGGGCTCTATTGATGCCCATATCCGTGGTGAAAAGGGCTTTGATACCTGTGATACGGAATGGTATAAAACCATTTTATTTGGTGTAATGCGTGATGCTGCCTCCTTACAGGAGCAGTTCAAGCCTTTTATTGATCGCGATTTAACCGACTTATCGCCGATTGAGCACGCGGTATTACTATTAGCCACTTATGAGCTGGTGCATCACACCGAAGTCCCTTACCGCGCAACCATTAACGAGGCCGTCGAGCTAGCTAAATCCTTTGGTGGTACCGATGGCTTTAAGTTCGTTAATGGGGTGTTGGATCGGGTTGCAGCACAGGTGCGTCCCGCCGAATTTAAAAAATACCAAGCGCGTCGAAATCAAAAACGCTCCTAATGAGGTCTTTCTATGGCGGCTTTAAATGAATTCGATGTAATCCAGACATTTTTTCATCGGGCCGCCCCAGAGGGCTATGTTGGCGTGGGCGATGATTGCGCTCTGTTTTCGGTACGCCCAGGGTATCAGCTGGCGGTAAGCACAGATACCCTTATCGAAGGGCAGCATTTTTTTAGTGATGTAGATCCCTACGATTTGGGACACAAAAGCTTAGCGGTTAATCTTTCTGATCTTTGTGCAATGGGCGCAGAGCCTAAAGGTTGTGTACTGGCCTTAGCATTACCGCAGGTTGATCCCCAGTGGCTGCAAGCATTTAGCTCTGGCCTGCATGCGTTAGCAGCACAGTCTAACTGCCCATTAATAGGTGGGGATACGACTCGTCATCCCTATGCTGTAACCATCACACTCACTATTTTTGGCGAGGTTCCTATTACGCAGGCTTTGCGCCGAGATCTAGCCCGAGCTGGGGATGATATTTGGATCACCGGCACATTGGGTGCTGCCGATCTGGCCTTGCGTTATTTGACTCAGCGCTTGCCTATGGATGCAGAGCGCTTGGAACAAACGCGTTCTGCTCTTGAGCGTCCTCTTCCCCCTTATGCTTTTGCGCCCCATTTGTTGGGGCATGCTCATGCAGCTATCGATATTTCTGATGGCTTTTTACAAGATCTTTCCCATATACTGACGGCCAGTCATTGTGGTGCGCAGGTGTCATGGGCAGACTTACCCATGCATCCAGCGTTGCGGGGCGTAGCGCCGGCATTACAACAAGCTGCCGTCCTCGCTGGGGGGGATGTCTTTGAGTTGTGTTTTACGGCGCCCCCAACAGAGCGTGCTTATTTGTTAGATCTTGCTGCCCAGCATCAAATCCGGCTGACGCGTATCGGCACAGTGGTGCCAGAGCCTGGTTTGGTCGTTGTTGACGCGTCGGGACAAGCCTTGAACTTACCCGCTCAGGGCGGTTTTGATCATTTTTCTGCATGATGACCTCTTCTTCCACTTCTTTACGACCAAATCTCGCGTGGATTTACGCTAAACCTTGGCGAATCATTGCTTTTGGGATGGGGTCTGGCGCGATCTACCCTGCGCCGGGCACCTGGGGAACCCTATGGGCATGGGCGGTGTGGCTACTCGTGTTGCAATTTATCCCTCTGGGCGCTATGTCGCTCTTTTTGGGCTTGGCTTTTGCCATCGGTGTTTGGGCTTGTCAGCTTTCTGGGGATGAGCTTGGAGTATCGGATCATGGAGGGATGGTGTGGGATGAGGCCGTCGCCTTTTGGTTGGTTTTATGGCTTTTACCAACGCCTGCGTGGTGGATGCAGGGGCTTGCTTTCGGGGCGTTTAGGCTCTTTGATATTATCAAACCTCCACCCATTCGGTTTTTTGATCAAAAAGTAGGGGGCGGGTTTGGAGTGATGTTAGACGATATATTAGCCGCCGGCTACAGTCTTTTATTTCTCTATTTAGTCGCGTTATGGCTATAGGAGCCACCATGACACACCATTTAGCCTTGTTTGATGAGTCAACTTCGACGTTGGCAACCGCATTGCTACAGCATCGGCTAGTAGTAGCCACCGCAGAGTCTTGTACTGGGGGATTATTAGCGGCGGCTTTAACAGCAGTCAGTGGCTCTAGTCAGTGGTTTGATCGGGGTTATATCACTTACAGTAATCAAGCCAAACAGCAAGAGCTGGGGGTCAATCCAGATACCTTAGATAAATATGGCGCCGTCAGTGAACAGACGGCGATGGAGATGGCTCGAGGGGTATTAGGGATGAGCGCCGCGGCGGATATAGCACTATCAACCACTGGTATCGCTGGCCCTTCTGGAGCCACCCCCGGTAAGCCGGTTGGTATGGTTTGTTTTGGTTTCGCTCGGCGCGTAGGCGAGGGCGTTGTCGCCCACGCACTGACTGTGGTGTTTGAGGGGGATCGTCATCAAGTCCGGCAGCAAGCCGTGTTGTTTGCATTACAAAAAGCCTTAGATTTAATCAACCCCCATTTAGCCACGTCTACCGATTTTGCTCCCGGCTCTTCTGATCAGTAAATAGCGGCACGTGCGGCATTGATGGCATCGCGGGTAGATTGAGCGACTTGGGCAGCGGCTTGTTGCCAGTCCTCTTTGGCGCTGGCATATAAAATGGCTCTGGAAGAGTTAATCATCATGCCGGTGCCTTGAGCCGTTAACCCAGCTTTGACGGTAGCAGGAATATCACCGCCTTGGGCACCGATACCTGGTACGAGCAAAGGCATATCACCCACGACCTCTCGCACTTTGGCAATTTCATTGGGGAAAGTCGCCCCAACTACTAAACCACATTGGCCATGCGTATTCCATTTTTTTGCGGCAAGCTTTGCCACATGCAAGTAAAGCGGAGTTCCATCCGCGAGCGTCATAAACTGTAAATCCGATCCACCGGGGTTAGAAGTGCGACACAAAATGATGACGCCTTTATCTGGCCACTCAAAATATGGCTCGATGGAATCCGTACCCATATAAGGATTAACCGTAACAGCATCTGCACCGTATCGCACAAAAGCCTCGATGGCATAGTGGCGTGCTGTGGAGCCGATGTCCCCCCGTTTGGCATCTAAAATAATAGGTAGTGTGGGGTACTTGTCTTTAATATAAGCACAAAGAGCCTCTAGCTGTGACTCGGCCTGAGACGAAGCAAAATAGGCGATTTGGGGTTTAAAGGCGCTCACATATGGAGCACATGCATCCACGATCCCTGTACAAAAATCAAAAATTGCTGTTTTAGAATGTTGTAAATGTGGGGGAAAGCGCCGAGGATCTGGGTCTAAACCCAGAGTGAGCAAGGAATTTTGCTGTGCCCAAGCGTTTTGTAGTTGTTCGGTAAAAGTCATCATACACACTCATGAATAAGGAATGTGAGTATTATACGTGCAGAACGAAAAAGCCCCTGCAAAAATGCAGAGGCTTAATGTGCGTCATTGGTGCGCTGGTCTTAGCCAGCGCGAGAAGCATGAGCCAATTAGAAGCCCATACCACCCATACCGCCCATACCACCCATATCAGGCATACCGGCTTCGGGTTTTTCTTCAGGGATTTCAGCTACAGCGACTTCAGTGGTGAGCAGCAAGCTTGCTACGGAAGCCGCATTTTGTAGCGCGGTGCGAGTGACTTTGGTTGGGTCAAGAACACCTTGAGCCACGAGGTCACCGTACTCACCAGTAGAAGCGTTGTAACCGTAGTTACCTTCACCTTCCGCAACAGCGTTAACAACTACGCTAGCTTCTTCACCAGCATTGCTTACGATAGTGCGTAAGGGGGCTTCGATAGCGCGTAATACGAGCTTGATACCGGCCTCTTGGTCGATGTTGTCAGCAGAAAGAGCGGCAACGGCTTTGCGAGCACGGATAAGTGCTACACCACCACCAGGAACGATACCCTCTTCGACAGCGGCACGAGTAGCGTGTAGAGCGTCTTCTACACGTGCTTTTTTCTCTTTCATCTCGACTTCTGTAGCAGCACCAACGCGGATCACTGCCACACCACCAGCGAGTTTAGCCACACGCTCTTGGAGTTTTTCGCGATCGTAGTCAGAGGTGGCTTCAGCGATCTGAGCACGGATTTGTTTTACACGTGCTTCGATAGAAGCGTTGTCACCTGCACCATCAATGATAGTGGTGTTTTCTTTGCCGACTTCTACACGAACTGCTTGACCTAGGTGCGAGATATTCGCGTTCTCTAGGGTCATACCGGTTTCTTCGGAGATAACGGTACCGTTAGTGAGGATAGCGATATCTTCTAGCATCGCTTTACGACGATCACCAAAGCCAGGGGCTTTAACGGCAGTGGCTTTGAGGATGCCGCGGATGTTGTTAACAACGAGTGTAGCGAGTGCTTCGCCTTCTACGTCTTCCGCAATGATCAAGAGAGGACGGCTCTCTTTAGCCACTTGCTCAAGGATAGGCAAGAGATCGCGGATGTTGCTGATTTTCTTATCGAAAATCAAGATGTAGGGGTTCTCAAGTACAGCAACCTGTTTTTCGGTATTGGTAATGAAGTAGGGGGAGAGGTAACCGCGGTCAAACTGCATCCCTTCTACGACATCCAGTTCGTTCTCTAGGGATTTACCGTCTTCAACAGTAATAACACCCTCTTTACCGACTTTGTCCATGGCGTCAGCAATGATCTGACCAATGGATGCGTCGCTGTTAGCAGAGATAGAGCCTACCTGTGCGATTTCTTTAGAGGTTGCGCAGGGGCGAGAGAGCTTGCGCAGCTCTTCGACAGTTACGGCTACGGCTTTATCAATACCACGTTTGAGGTCCATGGGGTTGATGCCTGCCGCTACGTATTTTAGCCCTTCTTCGACAATAGCTTGTGCAAGAACGGTAGCTGTCGTGGTACCGTCACCAGCGTTATCAGAGGTTTTAGAAGCCACCTCTTTAACGAGCTGAGCACCAATGTTTTCAAACTTGTCTTTGAGTTCAATTTCCTTGGCAACGGATACACCGTCTTTGGTTACAGTAGGAGCACCAAATGCACGGTCTAGCACCACGTTACGGCCTTTGGGGCCCATGGTGGTTTTTACCGCGTTAGCTAGGATGTTTACACCACGTACAATACGGGTGCGGGCGTCGTCACCAAAATAAACTTGCTTTGCAGCCATGATATGTAATTCCTTTATTCAGTAGCGTTAATGTGGGAGATAGATGGGATTACTCGAATACAGCAAGAACTTCGTCTTCGCGAATCACGAGAACCTCTTCGCCGTCTACTTTGACGCTCTGACCGGCATATTTGCCGAACAATACTTTATCGCCAACTTTGAGGTCTAGAGGATGAACGGTGCCGTCATCGGCGCGTTTGCCTGGGCCAACCGCTACAACAGTACCTTGATCAGGTTTTTCGGTAGCGCTTTCAGGAATGACAATACCGGAAGCGGTTTGACGCTCGTTGTCCAAACGCTTGACGATCACGCGGTCGCCTAAAGGACGCAATTTCATAAGATGAACTCCTGTTCAAAAACAAGTTGGTCAAAATTTCATGTTTTTTGTTTGGTTAATAGGGGAGTGTTAGCACTCTCACCCTCTGAGTGCTAATTATAAGGGCGAGTTTTGTTATTTCAAGGGGGCGAGTACGACAATTTTTATTTTAACTTAGTGTAAAGTGATATGGGTCATAGCCATGTAGTGATGCAGGTCTTAGACTGTAATCAGTCGCAATCCTTACCTAACGTTTTATAAGGAGTCATGGTGTATCAAACTTCTACTTCTTTCGCTAAATTAATTGAGCGCGCGCAGCAGTTGCAGCCTCGGCGAGTATGTGCTGTGGCTCATCCTTGTGATGAAGTGTCATTAGGTTGCGCTATAGACGCTGCGCAGCGTGGTTTATTTACTCCTATTTTAGTTGGGCCTAAAGCGCGCATTGAGGGTGTGGCAAAGGCTCATCAGTTCAATTTGTCTGGCATTCAAATTATTGATACGCCTCACAGCCATGCTTCTGCTGAAACCGCTGTATTACAGGTTTTGCAGGGGCAGGCACAGTTGCTCATGAAAGGGAGCTTGCATACAGATGAGTTGATGCATGCTGTGATGACAGTTGAAGGCAAAGGGTTGCGCACCGAGCGTCGTGTTAGCCATGTATTTATCATGGATGTGCCTAGTTATGATGAGTTGCTGTTTATTACCGATGCTGCAATCAACATTCGTCCTAATCTAGCTACTAAAGTGGACATCGTACAAAATGCCGCTGATTTGCATGTGGCTCTTGGACTAGGTATACCACGCGTAGCGATTTTGTCAGCGGTGGAATCAGTCACAGAAAAAATTCCTAGTACCCTAGAGGCCGCTGCGCTATGCAAGATGGCTGATCGGGGTCAGATTACGGATGTCATTATTGATGGACCACTAGCAATGGATAATGCGATTAGCCCAGAAGCGGCACGTATCAAGGGCATTACCTCAGAGGTCGCGGGACGTGCGCAGATTCTTGTGGCTCCCGACTTAGAGGCTGGAAACATGTTAGCTAAAAACTTAACGTTTTTATCAGGTGCCGAAGCCGCAGGGATCGTTTTGGGCGCGCGCGTACCCATTATATTAACTAGTCGTGCAGACTCCGCCAATGCGCGTTTGGCTTCATGCGCTGTGGCAGCGGTATATGCCGATGCACTTATGAAAAAACAACTGACTGCAGCCACAGGAGCCTAACATGAGCGAAAAATTAATTGTAATTAACGCGGGTAGCTCAAGCTTAAAATTTAATGTCTACCAGATTCCCGAATCCGGCACCCTCGATGTTAATGACCTTAGCTTCTTGTATGGGGGGCAAGTTTCTGGCATTGGTACAGAGATAGCGCATTTTAAAGTCAAAGGGGCTTTGGGGCAGATCCTCGAGGACCGTGCTACGGCTTTTGAAGAAACCAAAGATCTACAAGCTGCACAAGAATTATTAGCTAACTGGTTAACTTTTAGAATGGATAAGCCGGCGATTGCTGTAGGGCATCGTATTGTACATGGTGGCGCCGATATGGATGATAGCGCCATTATTACCGACGAGGTGCTGGATTATTTAGATGCTTTGGCTCCTTTGGCACCATTGCATCAGCATAATAACTTAGCACCAGTGCGTGTTATCCGAGAGTATTGGCCACAGATTTTGCAGGTAGCGTGTGTCGATACGGCTTTTCATTGTCACCAGGATGAGCTTTATAACTATTATGCGTTACCCAAGCGTTATTACGAACAAGGCGTAAGACGTTATGGCTTCCATGGTTTGTCTTATCAGTATATTTCAGATTACATGGCACAACACTTGCCCGATCTACATAAAGGGCGTGTGATTGTTGCGCACTTGGGCTCCGGCTCATCGGCTTGTATGATCCAAGACGGTAAAAGTGTGGTAAGTACCATGGGTTTTACTGCTTTAGATGGGTTGCCTATGAGCACTCGACCTGGGCGTTTAGACGCAGGGGTCGTTCTATGGTGGATGCAGCAGCGTAAAAAAGATGCCGATGAGATCCAGGACTTACTCTATAATCAGTCGGGCATGAAAGGCTTGTCTGGAATCAGTGGCGATATGCGCACTTTATTAGCCAGCGAGGATCCACAAGCGAAGCTGGCTGTAGATTATTATTGTTTCCGTACGGCAGAAAGCTTAGCGGGTCTATGCGTACCCACACAGGGCGCTGATGGGATTGTATTTACCGCTGGGGTGGGCGAGCACAGTCCAGAGATTCGGGCTCGTATTTGCGAGCATTTGGCATGGCTTGGGGTAAAAATTGACCCTGAGCTCAATGCCCAAGGTGCCCAAAAAATTTCTACCCCAGATAGCCATATCTCCGTATGGGTGATTCCGACTAACGAAGAGCTTGTTATTGCGCGCGAGGCATTGCGCCACTATGCGCTCCATCAGCAATCGATCTAATCCCGTTTTGATGTTTTATTCGAGCAATATATCGGAATGCTGGCGGTTAAATCCAAGGGCTTTATTTTGTCATAAAGCCCTGTTACCCTATTTGTTTGTGGATTACTTTTGTTGGTCTGGCTTATAGTTAAAAGCTATCGCATCAATAAATTTAATCAATTTCACAAATCGATAGTGAAATCCTATAATGAAATCACTGTCACTATTAACCACAACGGGAGATAACAACGATGTCTTTGATTAATACACAGATCCTACCTTTTAAAGCGATGGCTTACCACAATGGTGAGTTCAAAGAGTACACCAACGAAAGCATTGCCGGTAAATGGTCTGTTTTCGTTTTCTACCCAGCTGACTTTACTTTTGTATGTCCTACAGAGCTAGAAGACTTGGCTGATCACTACGAAGAGTTCCAGAAACTAGGCGTAGAAATCTTCTCTGTATCTACCGATACACACTTCTGCCACAAAGCATGGCATGACACCTCCGAGGCCATCGGCAAGGTGAAGTACCCCATGTTAGCTGACCCAACACATCAGTTGTCCCGCAACTTCCAAGTGTTAATCGAAGAGGAAGGTGTTGCCTTACGCGGTACTTTCATCGTTAACCCCGAGGGTCAGATCAAGACCATGGAAGTTCACGATAACGGTATTGGTCGTGATGCTAAAGAGCTACTACGTAAAGTCAAAGCAGCTCAGTACATCGCTAAAAACCCCAACGAGGTATGTCCTGCTAAATGGGAAGAGGGTGCGAAAACCCTAGCTCCTTCCTTGGATCTTGTTGGCAAAATCTAAGCGGGTTCTCCCTGTAGCAATCTAGGTTGCTCACAAGCGCCCGTTGCATGCGGGCGCTTTTTTTGACCCTAAAAACGCCCAAATCCACCCTATATCAATCAAAAAGGAAGCCATCATTATGTTAGATGCAGGTTTAAAAACACAGCTTAAAGCGTACTTAGAAAATATCACGCAACCAATCGAGCTTATTGCGTCACTCGATGAGGGCGCTAAATCCGAAGAACTACGCGAGCTTTTGCAGGAGATTGCCGCGCTTAGCCCAGAGAAAATCAGCGTGAATCTACAGGGCGATAATGCACGCAAACCTTCTTTTACCATTCAGCGTGTAGACAGCGATGTGGCGGTGGCGTTTGCGGGGATTCCATTGGGGCATGAGTTTACCTCTTTGGTATTGGCGTTATTGCAGGTGGGTGGGCACCCCATCAAAATGGATGAAGCCGTTGCGAATCAGATTCGTAGCTTAGAGGGTGAGTTTGTATTTGAAACCTATTTCTCTTTGAGCTGCCAAAACTGCCCAGATGTGGTGCAAGCACTAAATGCAATGGCCGTGCTTAACCCTCGTATCAAGCACACTTCTATTGATGGTGCCTTGTTCCAAGACGAGGTCAAAGAGCGCGAGGTGATGTCAGTACCCGCCGTATTTTTAAATGGTGAAGAATTCCATTATGGCCGTGCGAACGCAGAGGAGCTGCTCGCTAAATTAGGTGCCGGCGATAGCGAAGAGCAAATTGCTGCCCTTAATGATAAAGCGCCCTTTGATGTGTTGGTAGTGGGGGGCGGTCCTGCTGGAGCAGCAGCGGCGATTTATGCTGCACGTAAAGGAATTCGCACTGGCGTGGTCGCGGAACGGTTTGGGGGGCAGGTGCTAGACACTATGTCCATCGAAAACTATATTTCTGTTCAGCACACAGAGGGTCCCGCTTTTGCAGCAGCGCTTGAGGCGCATGTACGTGATTATGATGTGGATATTATGAATGTGCAGCGTGCCGAGGAGCTAATTCCGGGCAAGCAGATTCAGCTAAAACTAGCCAATGGTGCCACACTTAAAACCAAATCATTGATTTTGGCTACCGGTGCGCGCTGGCGTGAGCTTGGTGTTCCGGGCGAGGCCGAATACCGTAATAAAGGCGTGGCTTACTGCCCTCACTGTGATGGTCCGCTTTATAAAGGGAAAGATGTGGCGGTGATTGGTGGTGGTAACTCTGGAGTAGAGGCGGCTATTGATTTGGCCGGTATTGTGAACCATGTCACCTTACTTGAGTTTGGAGATGCTCTGCGCGCGGATGACGTGTTGCAGCGTAAGCTAACCAGCCTACCTAATGTAACAGTGATTAAAATGGCGCAAACCACAGAAGTAATAGGTGATGGTTCTAAAGTTACTGCATTACGCTATACCGATCGTAATACAGATGAATCTCATGAAATTGCTCTGGATGGGATTTTTGTTCAGATTGGTTTAGTACCGAACAATGAGTGGCTGGGTGATGTGGTAAAGCGCACGAAGTACGGTGAAATTGAAATCGATGAGCGTGGTCAAACCTCTGTGCCTGGCGTATTTGCTGCGGGGGATGCCACTACGGTGCCGTATAAGCAAATTATTATTGCGGCAGGTCAGGGTGCTACGGCTGCGTTAAGTGCTTTTGATTATCTCATTCGCACCTCTGTAGAAGACTAACTACCTATTCCATCTTAAAACCCACCTACACATAGGTGGGTTTTTTTATGTTGATTCAGGAGGATAGATTTTGACACAGTTTCCGCTTTATACTGCTTCTTTTGCAAGGGGATTCTGTGTTTGAAAGCGTAGGAGTCATTAATCTAGGCACGTATTTGCTTGGTGCTTTATTTGTCATTGTGTTGCCTGGGCCAAATTCACTTTTTGTATTGGCCAGCGCTGCCGCCCGTGGGATTAAAGTGGGTTATCAGGCGGCGGTGGGGATTTGGGTTGGTGACACCATCTTAATTGCGTTGACAGCAGCAGGAGCAGGCACCTTGCTTCAAGCCATGCCTATCTTATTTTATGGTTTGCGTGCTTTAGGTGCGGGGTATTTGTTCTACCTAGGGGCACGTATGCTTTGGGCGTTGGTTCACCCCAAGCCTGAGCAGGAAAATCCTCCTACACAGACCCTAGAGCAGAGTGTAAGACAGCAGAGCTACTTTACTAAAGCGATGGTTTTAAGCCTATTAAACCCGAAAGCGATTTTATTTTTATTGTCTTTTTTTGTACAGTTTGTTGATCCAACACAAGGTCATCCGTGGCTCGCTTTTATGGTGCTTGGCCTTTTTTTGCAGCTATTTAGCGTAGCGTACTTATCTATTTTGATCTTTGGTGGTACCCACTTGGCGGCAGGTTTTAGAAAGCATCGCCGTCTTTCTGCTTTGGCCAATGCGGCGGTAGCCTTATTATTTATTGCTTTTGCGGTTCGGATGGCTTTTGGTGTAGCCTAAAGACTCAATCATTTATGCGTAAAGGAAAGGTAATGAACGCAAAAATTCGTATCGGTATTGCTGGTTACGGTAACTTAGGCAAAGGGGTAGAGCTGGCCTTGAGTCAAAACCCGGACATGGAGTTAGTCGCTGTATTTAGTCGTCGCGACCCAGCAAGCCTAAGCTTGCAAACGGCAGGGATTCCCGTGTATGCCCTGGATACGATAGAGCAGCACAAAGAGACGATCGACGTATTGATCTTATGCGGTGGTTCCAAGGATGATTTGCCACACCAAGGCCCACACTTGGCACAATGGTTTAACACGGTTGATAGTTTTGATACCCATGCCGCTATTCCAGATTATTTCGCAGCAGTAGATGCCGTAGCGCAGCAGACTCAGCACACGAATATTATTGCGGTGGGTTGGGATCCGGGTTTGTTTTCTATTAATCGATTAATGGGTGAGTGTGTATTACCCCAAGGACAAACGTATACCTTTTGGGGCAAAGGACTAAGCCAAGGGCATTCGGACGCCGTGCGCCGCGTGGAGGGTGTTAAAGCAGGGGTTCAGTACACGCTTCCTATTGAAGAGGCAGTAAATCGTGTACGCAATGGCGAGATGCCAGAGCTGAGCACCCGAGAAAAACATCGCCGTGAGTGCTTCGTGGTGCTCGAAGAGGGGGCGGATGCGGATCAGGTGAAAGAAGCCATCGTAACCATGCCGAATTATTTTGCTGATTATGATACCACCGTACATTTTATTACGATGGAAGAATTAGAACGTAACCATAGTGCGATGCCGCACGGAGGGTTTGTGATTCGTAGCGGCCACTCTGCTATGCACACGAAGCAAACCGTAGAATATGCGCTGAACCTGGGCAGTAATCCTGAGTTTACTTCCAGCGTGCTGGTGGCGTATGCGCGTGCAGCTTATCGCTTAGCACAACAGCAGCAGTATGGAGCCAAAACGGTATTTGATATTGCGCCAGGCTTGTTGTCCCCGAAGTCGCCTACCGATTTGCGCAAAGCCTTACTTTAATAATATCCCTGGTGCAGAGGACGAGTTATTCGTCCTCTGGCTTGGTTAACCCCGCTCTAAAAGACGTTGTCCATGGCGCCACCAACGTAGGGTTAACAGAACGGCGACAACACTTAGTCCAGTGACAAAACCAATCCAAATCCCTGTCCCTTCTAGGCCGACCCCAAAGGCTAAAAAAGCACCAATAGGGACACCTAAAACCCAATAACCAATTAATGCGAGCAGCATGGGTGTGCGAGTATCATACAAGCCCCTGAGCATACCGGCCGCAACGGCTTGGGCACCATCGGCCAGCTGGAATAAGGCAGCAAAAAATAAGAACTGTACCGCTGTAATGATAACGGCACGGTTTTCTGGGGCTGAAACATCAATAAAAAAGTGAATCAGCCATTCGGGTTGCCACCACATCACCGCTGCCGCAATGGCCATAAAACCTACCCCTAGTGTGTAAGCCACCCAGCCTGCTTGTACGGCATCTTTTGGGTGAGCGCGTCCCATTGCTAAGCCCACACGAATAGTAGCTACTTGCCCAAACCCTAAGGGGATCATATATGTGACGGAGCTAATTTGCATGGCAATGGCATGGGCAGCAAGCGAGGTATCACCAATGCGCCCCATCATCAATACCGCAGCATAAAACACCAATGTTTCTAGCGTAAAGGTAATGGCAATAGGAATTCCTAGCTTCCACATGTTAAGCAGACGAGTTAAATTCCATTGCCAGAAATGCATAAAAATTTGATAGCGATGAAACAGAGGGTGCTTAAATACTAATACCAGCATGCCAACAAACATCAGGATATTGGTCAGGGTGGTTGCTAGGCCAGCACCTGCAATGCCTAATGTAGGCATTCCCCAGTTTCCAAAAATAAATAGCCACGCAAAAAACGCATTGGCAAAAATACCACCTATAGCAATAATCAGCGTCCATATTGGCTTTTCTAAAGCAGCAAAAAAGGAGCGTATTACGATATAACCTAAATAAGGGAATAACGACCACTGCACCATGCGCACATATTGAATCGCTTTTTCAATCGTATCTGGATTCTGGCCTAGTGCTGTCCAAAGCGTATCGGCATGCCAAAGAGCGAGCCAAAAAGGGATACAAATTAATGCTGCTGTCAAAAAGCCATGGCGGATAATCTGCTGTACCTCACGCACATTACTGCGTTTTTTACCAATAGTGGTAGCCAGCATAGGGATGGTGGCAGAAACCAAGCCTAAACTAAAAATCATAAAGGCATGGTATAGACTTGCTGATAGAGAGCCTGCAGCAAGTTCTGTTTTACCTAGACGCCCAATAAAAATTAAATTTGTTGTTAATAGAGCAACTTGGGCTAAGTTGGTTAAAATAAGAGGCGATCCTAACTGAATGGATGCCTTTAGCTCTTGAAAATAACGAATGCTAGGGGCGGTTTGGTTCATCTTTATGCACACAGTTTTTTATTATCTGATGGATTCATAGTACCTTGTTTGGGCTGTAAATGGGTTGCCAACGTATGACATCTCCGCGTTTTCAGCGGCCTTATTTGGCTTGGCTTTTAATGCTGGCGGTGTTGTTGCGCGCGTTGATTCCTGCTGGCTATATGCCGAATACGGCTCAAAATAGCCAAGGACCAGCGATTACGATGTGCGTGGTGGGTTTGTCTGGGCCTACTATTGTGTATTTGGATCTGGATCCTCAGGGCTCACACCACCCCCACACCGATCATCGCCTTTTAGACTGTCACTTGGGTTCACTTTTGAACCTCATCGGGCTAGACGCTAATACGCCCACATTGGCGTTGGGCCTAGTAATACTCCCTTTGCTACAGCGGCTGGCTTATCCCTCTGCGCCGCGCCGTAGTGGCTTTTTAGGGGCGCCATTGGGCGCACGAGGTCCTCCCGCTTTCTCCTAATTACAAGTTTTTTGTTTTTAATTCAATTGTTATTAGGATGAAATTATGCGTCGTATGACTTTAGCTACATGTTTTGGTTTAGCCGCTGTTGCGTTTTCGGTACAGGCTCATGATCATCATGATCATCACGCCCACCATGATCACCATGGGCATCACATGACGGATTATTCCGCACAGTTTGCTGCGGCAACGTTAACAGACCAAGTGCGAGTTGAGCAGTGCTGGGTACGTTTGTTACCTGCCCATATTCCGTCAGCAGGGTATTTTATTTTGCACAATGATACCGATCAGCCAATCGAGGTCTTAGCTGCAGCCACGCCTAGTTACGATGATGTGATGTTACACGAAACCATCGAAGAGGATGGCATGGCAAAAATGGTCATGGCCGATACGATTCAGATCCCCGCAAAGGGCACCCTAACGTTTAAACCCGGTGGGCTGCATGCGATGTTCGAGCAGCCTACAGGAGCTCTTAAAGTGGGTGACACCATGCCCATGGAATTGCTTTTAGCTAATGAGCAAAAAGTCAGTGTTGATTGTAAAGTCAACCCCGCCAATGCCCGTAGCTACAACTAAGTTAATTGCATAAAGCGTAATAAGGCGCGATTAAATGCTTTGGGATTGGCTAAGTTCATGCCATGAGACGCTTTATCAATGACAACATGTTGTGCTTGAGCCAGCCGCTTTACTAAAGCGGCTGTGCTTTTTTGATAGCGTGTAGGGCTTAATTCCCCGCTGATTAATAGCACGGGCAGGTCATATAACAAATCTATCTGTGCAGCTGAAATCACAGGAAGCGCTTCTCGGCTTTGGGCAATTAAGGTATGGGCGTTATCCTCGACCATGGTTTTAAACCAGCCTACCATCTGACGCCATGTGTTGGCCCCGCTTACCGCGTCAATAAATTGATTTAGTGCGATTTCATCTTGGCCTTGAGTCAGGAGTTCAGCCGCTTGGGCTAATGCTGGCAACGCTGGCGTCGGGGCGTCGATGATAAAAGCCGGGTCGGCTAAGATCAGCCCTGTTAGCTCATGGTGCTGTAGGGCGTATTGTAGGGCAACTTGAGCCCCACGAGAGTGCCCGAGCACATAGAGGTTTTGCTTGGGTTGTCGTAATTGGCTTACAACATCTGCTACGGCATCCACATGATTTTGCAGCGTAAAGTCATAGGCGGCAGTACTTGGGTCATGTGGCCAATAACCGGGCAGGCTTAGGGAAACTACTTGGCAGCTTGAATACAGTTTTTGTACTTGCCAGCGCCAATAGCGTAGGTCACATAAAGAACCATGAATAAGAATCAGCAGGTCGCCTGCACCTTGTGTCACAAAAGGGATGGCGCTACGGCTCAGTCGAGGCGTAGCGCTTTGTATAGGCAGCTGTAATAAGGGGTCAAACACGTTTACTGTAAAAGCTGTAGACGGCTGCGTGCCGTATCGGCGGCTGGGGAGTCAGGGTACTCGGAGGCAATACGCTGTAGTGTTTTTTGAGCAGATGCTAAGTCGTTCATTTCGACTTGGCTAGAGGCAATCACCATGAGCGCGTCGGGAGCACGTGGACTCTTTGGGCTGCTACTAATAAAAGCCTGTAGTTTTTGGATGGCAGCAGAAAAGCGTTTAGAGGCATAAAGACTGCTACCCTCGTAGAAGCGCGCCTCATCGATTTGTAAGCTGTTAGGATAAGCATCCACAAAAGCGCCAAAGCCACTTGCGGCTTCTTGATATTGGCCGTTTCGATATAGATCCATGGCGGCTTCATACACAGCTAGCTCTTGGGGGTCACTGATTAAGCTTTGACTTGCGGGTTGCTGCTCTTGGGCAGTTTGCCAGCCAAGTGTTTCTACCTTACCACGCAGCTGAGCGATTTCTTGCCGCATCATTTCGATTTGGTCGGCTAAAAGTAAGCGCGCCTGTTGGTTTTGTTCGTTCATTTGTCGGATTTGCTGGCGTAGCTCTAGGATGGCGCGACGCGCTTCGTCATCCGCAAAAGCATACGAGGGCAAGGCCGTACCAGAAAGAAGTAAAGCACCTGTTATCACAGCCAAATGGCGGCGCCAAATTGGAGTTAATACGCTCATAATTAATCCTCATAGAAAAACGCCGTAGCGGGGTGAGCGCTACGGCGTCAATGTATCATACTTCAGCGAGATTAGCGCTGGTAGTTGATATCAGCACGACGGTTCTCGGCGTAGTCCGCTTCAGTGTTACCGAGCGCTTTTGGACGCTCTTTACCAAAGCTGATGGCTTCGATTTGACCCGCATTGACGCCCATTAAGGTCATCATGCGCGCCACTGCTTCGGAGCGGCGTTGGCCAAGTGCTAAGTTATACTCTGCACCACCTCGTGCGTCAGCGTGACCTTCAACACGGATAGTTTGTTGTGGCTGGTTACGTAAGTAGTTAGAGTGCATCTCTACGACATTACGATATTGATCCGCTACAACATAGCTATCAAAGTCAAAATAGACCGAACGCTGCTGGGCTAGAGGGCTTTGGGGATTGAATGGATCCATAATAGCACCAGTGCTAGGATCGGTCATTCCACCTGTGCCGGTACCTGCGCCTGAAGCAGACTCGTCTAGTGGTACAGAACTACATGCGGCTAAAATAAAAGCCAAAGAGGCAAGAGATAAGCCTTTAAAAATGCGCGAGCTCATTAGCGTTCCTTTAAAAAAGAGTCACACAGAAATTAATCAGTAAAAGGACCCCAAGTCGGTTCACGAACTTTGCCGTTCAGCGAGGACAGGGTTTGACGGACACGTCCGTCGACGGAGGTCACCGCAAGCACGCTGCGCCCACCTTGTACAGAACTATATAGTATTTGCATTCCGTTGGGTGCAAAGCTGGGTGACTGGTCATCTGGTCCCGCGGTCAACAATTGTTCGTTTCCTGTGTGCATGTCTTGGAGAGCGACGCGGAATGCGCCGTTTCTACGTGTAACATAGACAAGACTATTACCATCGGGAGCGACCTCTGGTGAGATATTGTAACTTCCGTTAAAAGTTATACGGCGAGCTTCACCACCATTTAGGCCAACTTGATAGATTTGGGGGTTGCCTCCACGATCGCTGGTGAAAACCAAAGAGCCACCATCTGGAGTATAGGAAGGCTCGGTATCAATCAGAGGAGAACGCATCACACGACGTAACCCAGAACCATCAGCATTGATGGTGTAGATTTGTGAGATGCCATCTCGTGAAAGCACCACGGCTAGTTGGTTTCCGCTAGGTGCCCAGGTGGGGGCGCTATTATTACCTTTAAAGTTAGCGATGGGTTCACGCTTACCGGTTGCTAGGGTTTGTACATAGACAACAGGCTTGTCAGATTCAAAGCTAACATAGGCAAGTTTAGAGCCATCAGGGGACCATGCCGGCGAAATAATGGAACTCTTAGAGCGTAGCATTACTTGCGGATTTTGGCCGTCAGCATCTGCAATTTGTAACTCATATGTGTCGCCAGTTTGCAACACATAAGCAATTCTTGTGGAAAAAACGCCACGTATACCCGTTATTTTCTCGTAAATACGGTCTGCAATACGATGTGACATTCGGCGTAATTCTTTTTCGTTACCAGCAAAAGCAATACCGTCAAGCTCGACGCGATTGACAGCGTCGACCAGACGATAAGTGATTTGGTACTGACCGCCGGTCTGTGCGACTGAGCCATAGGCAACATAGTCTGCGCCACGATTACGCCAGTTATCATGGTCAATTTGGCTTTCGGCTGTCAGATTGGCACCAGTTGCATTGATTAATTGGAACTGGCCAGAGCGGCTGAGGTCAGCGCGAATAATTTCACCAATAGGTTGTGCGGCGGGTGTATTAGCAAAGTCAGCCACCGCAATAGGGTATTGGGTGGCTCCTACACCTGAGATATCTACACGTAATTGGGCTTGTACGGTTTGGCTACATAGCATAATTGCTGTAGCAAATGCTGCCGCGACAACGCCGGCCCCACGTGTTGCTCGTTGAGTGGTTGCCTCCGAGGCGCATAGAGTTACGGTCATTCTGACGATCTCCTGGTTATTCATACATTCGGTACTCGCCATCAATATAAGATGGGTAGCGACCACTGTTTGGTTTGGGGAAGGGAGAGCACTTGGCTATCCCTTTTTGTACCGCATCATCAAAAAGTGGAATACCTGAGGAGCGAGTGATACGCACATTACGTACTGTGCCATCAGGATTTAAATCTACACGATATTGTAATGCAGGGTTGTTACTTCCGTTGCGAGGCGGTGTGTTGTACACCACACGCGGGCGCACACATGCACGTACTTTAGCGCCGTAGCCATCATTACCCCCACTGCCGCCAGCCTGATTACGGTTAGCTGTGCCGCCAGGTGCGCCAGCCACTTCTTTGCCAGCCCCTAACATGGCAGCGCGGAAGGCTTCTTCTTTCGCTTTTTTCTCAGCGGCGGCTTTGGCTTTACGTTCTGCTTCAGCCTTTGCCTTGCGCTCGGCCTCTTCTTTGGCTTTACGCTCTGCTTCAGCCTTGGCCTTGCGTTCAGCTTCTTCTTTGGCTTTACGTTCTGCCTCAGCCTTAGCCTTGCGTTCAGCTTCTTCTTTGGCTTTACGCTCTGCTTCAGCCTTTGCCTTGCGCTCAGCCTCCTCTTTTTCCTTACGTGCCTTTTCTAAGGCAATGTCTGGATCTTCTGCAGGGGGAGGAGTGACTTTTGGCGGAGAGGGAGGGCTTACCACAGGCTCAGGTAGAGGCTCTGGTTCAGGGGCAGGCTCAGGAGCAGGCTCTGGCTCAGGGGTGGCCTCTGGCTCTGGTTCAGCGGTAGGCTCTTCCATATTTTCAGCCATTGCCATCTCTCCCTCGGCCCATAGTTCAATTTGCACGGGGTTAGGTGATTTGGGAACACTAATCAGACCAAGAAGCAGCAGCAAAACAAGAGCGAAGTGCAGAGCAAGGGCATAGATCAGCCCACGACGCTGCTCTTTTTCCTCTTGGCTCAACAGAGCGGAGTGGCTGTTTCGTTGAAATAAACGCATTGTAATGAATTACTTGTCTGAATCTCGGTTAACCAAAAAGCCTAGGCGCGTAAACCCATGGCTACGCAGCTGATCCATAATCTCCATCACCGAAGCATACGGAACCTCACCATCTGCCGCAATGACAATCGGGTTTTCATTTAGTGCGAGCTGCTGCACCTCTGGAATAAGCTGGTCAGAAGGAATGGTTTGAAACTGAGCGTCGCCCTCACGTAGGCGAATGGCCATTTGTCCTTCTTTATCGATTTGGACCTCGATGGGGGCAGCAGGGACCTCTGAAGCTTGACCTACAGAGGGTAAATCAATCAAGCCAGGGGTAATCATGGGTGCCGTGACCATAAAGATAACGAGCAGCACCAGCATGACATCAATGTACGGTACAACATTGATCTCGTTTTTTAGACGTCGACTATTACGTCGGGAATGGCCTCGTAACGAAGACATGGTTTACACCTGACGCTGTAAAATATTAAGAAACTCATCCACAAAGCTTTCAAAGCGGGTAGCGATGCGATCAACCTCATTAGTAAAACGGTTATAAGCCACAACAGCTGGGATGGCGGCAAATAAGCCAATGGCGGTGGCAATCAGCGCCTCAGCAATACCAGGAGCTACCGATGCAAGCGTGGCTGACTGGGCGCCAGATAAACCTATAAACGCATGCATAATCCCCCATACTGTTCCTAGCAGACCAATATAGGGGCTGACCGAGCCGGCAGAGGCTAAAAAATTTAGTTTGGATTCGAGCTGGTCAAGCTCACGTTGAAAACTAGCACGCATTGCACGACGTGGGCCGTCTAGCAGGGCTTCCCCTTTTTGGTTACTTCGACGAGCCTTGATGAATTCAGTCATGCCCGCTTCAAAAATTCGAGCTAAGGCGCCATGTTCATCACGACGTGTAGCAATCGCTTGTTGGAGCATCGTTAGATCGCCTCCAGTCCAGAAATCGTCTTCAAAACGACGTGTCTGCTCCAAAGTGCGTTTAATCGCGGCGCGCTTACTAAAAATATAGCTCCACGACACGATAGAGATCCCTACTAAAATCAACATAACCAGTTGGACGGGGATACTTGCCTCTAGTAAGAGGGTAATTAGCGATAGGTCGCTGCTTGCTTGCATGGTCAATCCTGAGCTTTTTCCAAAATTGATCGAAGATGAGGGTTAATTTTTGTTGCGCGCATCGTATGACTATCTACACATACGACAACAATTTGGCTTTGGCAGAGAAGGTCATCCTCCCGCCAGGCCTCTTGGGCAAACCGAATCGATGCTCCACCAAGATGGGTGATACGACTACGTATGGTGAGTAGATCATCCAGTTTGGCCGATTTGAGGTATTCAATATCCGCTTGCTTTACGACAAAAAGTTGCTGCTCGGTTTGCGCCATAGTAGATTGGTGAATCCCTAAGCGCCGTAACCATTCAGTTCGTGCGCGCTCGAAGAACTTCAAGTAATTGGCATAAAATACAATACCACCTGCATCGGTATCCTCGTAATATACGCGAATCTGAAGCTGATTAGCATTTTGACTCATTTCAGTTGGCTTGTCTTTGTAAATAATGTGAATTAAGAACAGGTAGTGAGCTCCTAGCCTGCTACCTGTTATACGCGGGTAGAGCGAGTTTTATTGCTGAGCAAGAGCTTGTGTAATATAGCTGAGCGCCTCAGAGGTTTGAATTTTTTCATTCTCTCCACGAGCCCGCTGTTGGATTTCTAGCATGTTTTCTTTCAAACCGCGGTCACCAACCGTTACACGTACAGGGACGCCAATTAGCTCCCAGTCAGCAAACATCACCCCAGGGCGCACATCTCTATCATCAAGAATAACGTCGATACCTTGTGCTTTGAGTTGCTCATATAGCTGCATGCTGGCTGTTTGCACGGCTTCGCTCTTCGCCCAGTTTAATGCACAAATCACTACCTCAAAAGGGGCAATAGCACGAGGCCAAATCATACCTTTATCGTCGTGATTTTGTTCAATGGCGGCGGCGGCAATACGGCTGATACCAATACCATAACAGCCCATTTGTATTAATTGGGGCTTGCCTTCCTTATCTAAATAGGTGGCTTGTAGTTTTTTTGAATACGTATCCCCAAGGAAAAACACATGACCTACTTCGATTCCACGTTGGATTGCTAGTGTGCCTGTGCCTGTAGGATCAGGGTCACCAGCGACAACGTTGCGTAAGTCGGCTACTTGTGGTTCTGCCACATCACGACCCCAGTTCACCCCAGTGTAGTGAAAGCCTGCCTCATTGGCGCCACAGATAAAGTCGCTCATGTGGGCAACAGTACGATCCGCGATCACCGTGACTGTATCACTTAAACCCACAGGTCCTAGGTAGCCTGGTACACAGCCAAAGTGATCTTGGATTTCTTCTTCGCTCGCTAAGCGATAGCCATTTTCAAAGCCCGGTAGTTTGCTGACCTTAACCTCGTTAACCTCGTGATCACCTCGTACTAGCAATAACCAAATCTGAGGTTTACCTTTATCGTCAATCGGGTCCGTGGCTAGTACCACGGCTTTTACTGTATCGCATAGTGGACGTTTTAGTTGCTCAGCAACGAGCTCACATTTAGTCGCATCAGGGGTGGCTATTTTTTCTAGTTGGGCTGTGGGGGCTTGACGCTCAGCAATTAGGCACGGTGCTTCGGCTAACTCAATGTTGGCAGCATAATCGGTATCAGGGTTGTAGACAATTTCGTCTTCTCCCGTGTCCGCGATGACTTGAAACTCGTGACTGCGGGAGCCTCCAATCGCTCCTGTATCCGCGGCTACCGCACGGAACCTTAAGCCTAAACGTTCAAAGATTCGAGTATAAGCATCGTACATAATGTCATAGCTTTTTTGGGCCGAGATCTCATCACGATCAAAGGAGTATGCGTCTTTCATGGTGAATTCGCGGCCGCGCATCAGGCCAAAGCGGGGGCGACGCTCGTCACGAAACTTTGTTTGGATGTGATAGAAGTTGACGGGAAGTTGGCGCCAGCTATGGATTTCATTACGCACGATATCGGTGACCACCTCTTCAGAGGTAGGTTGTAAAACAAAATCGCGCTGGTGGCGATCTTTGATGCGTAGAAGCTCAGCGCCGTACTCATCCCAACGCCCAGTTTCTTGCCAAAGCTCAGCTGGCTGTACAACAGGCATGAGCAGTTCAAGGGCGCCGGCTTTATCCATTTCCTCGCGTACAATATTTTCAATTTTGCGTAAAACCTTTAAGCCTAAAGGCATATAGGTATAGATACCGCCAGCAATACGGCGGATCATGCCGGCACGAGTCATGAGTTGATGGCTGGCGACTTCGGCCTCAGAGGGGGCTTCTTTTAAGGTATTAATATGATAGTGGCTTGCAAGCATGGTAGTGAACTCAACTGGTACGTATAATCTAAGGTAATGATAATGAAATTATAGAGGTGGCCTATGTTAGATCGTGAAGGCTACCGTCCAAATGTTGGCATTATTCTTGTTAATCGCAAGAATGAAGTGTTTTGGGGTAAACGCGTGCGGGAACATGCTTGGCAGTTCCCTCAAGGCGGAATCCAACCGGGTGAAAGTCCGGTACAGGCTATGTATCGAGAGCTTCACGAAGAGGTCGGATTATTACCCGAGCATGTCCGCATTTTAGGACGGACGCGAGATTGGTTGCGTTATAACGTGCCCAATCACTTTGTACGCCGTGAATCACGCGGTCATTACAAAGGACAAAAACAGATTTGGTTTTTGCTTCGTATGTTAGGGCGTGATTGTGATGTTAGCCTAAGAGCAACATCTACACCGGAATTTGATGCATGGCGTTGGAGTGATTATTGGGTACCGTTAGACGCGGTGATTGATTTTAAGCGAGAAGTCTATTTTCAGGCACTGAATGAATTATCCGTGCATTTATTTAGACATCGGCAGGAAACCCGCTATTTACGCCAGCGTAGTTATACAGCACAGCGCCAGCGTCAAAATAAAACACTAAATCTAACGCATAATAACTAGCAAATCATAGCCCTATGTGTGTACATAGGGTTATGATATTTCAAATACACTATTTTTGGGTTCACCTTTTTCGATATTGCCTATGTTGCAGGATCTAGATCAATTAGCCAATCGCATTAGTCGCTTGGTATCCTATACAGAGCGCTTAAAAAGTGAGCGCTCGGAACTTCTATCACGCGTTAAACTGCTGGAGCAGGAGCGTTCTACTTTGCGTGATCAGCTTAGCTCACAACAGTCTGAATATGCCTCTATGGCCGAGATTGTAACGCGACACCAAACTGAAATGGAAAACGCCAAGCGTATTGCAGAGGAGGCTCAGGAAACTCTCTACGCTGAGCTTATTCAGCAACAAGAAGAGCTCGCCGCCTTACGCGAGCGTATTCAATTAAGCGAGTCCAAATCAGCGGCCTTAGAGCAGGCGGCTTTGCTTGCACGTGATCAGGTTGATACGATTTTGCAGCGTCTACCTGGTGGGCCCGTTGCAGAAGCGCTTACACAGGGGGACGCATAATGGAACGCTTAGATATTACATTATTAGGTCGAGATTACACCTTAGCCTGTCCTCCATCAGAAAAAGCCAAATTACTCGAAGCCATCGCTCATGTGGATGCTCACATGGAGCGCATTAAAGAAGCTGGCCGCACCAATGGTAACGAGCGCATTGCTGTTATGGCAGCGATTCAAATTGCTGTGGAGCTTTTGTCGATGAAAGCGCCGGATGGGCCGCTTAGTAATATTGCATTAGGCGATTTCAAGCGTAAAATAGAAGACATGCATCGTTTAATGGATACCGCTTTAGGGCCAGTAGACCATGTAAAACGTTAATGATTTTTTACAGTATCTGTTAAACTGATATTGTAGTATTGCTTAAGTCCCTGCCGTGAGCGAGACGTGGCCATATATTCCTTGAACCAATGCTTATGGCATTAGGTTGCTGGATTAACAAGCAGGAGTGCGTCGCTACTTTGTCTAGTGACCCCAAAACTTGTTTGATGGCAACCACCTTGTGAACCCTAGGTTCCCAGGATGCCGGCCTTGACGCCACAGGTGGGGCACCCTTTATAAAGCCGGCATCATGCCGGCTTTTTCTTTGGAGTGATACTATGCGTAACCGACTACTACCCCGAGCTTTACTTACTGCTTCCTTATTGTTGCCGTTGGGTGCAGTCTGGGCTGCTCAGCCATCTACAGAAGCAAAGTCGCCCGTGCTACATCTTGAAGCGCAGGCTTATACGGAAATTGATCAAGACACAGTGATAATTACTTTGCAAGCTACACATCAAAGCAGTGAGCAAAGTGTTGTAACGCAAGCGTTAGCCCAAACTGTAGCAGCAGTTTTAGACGAGGTGAAAACACAAGATGTAGTTAAAGTGAGTAGCGGACATTATTCTGTTCGCCCTCAGCATGACAAAGAGGGTCGTATTACCGCATGGATAGGGCAGTCGCAGTTATTGTTTGAGTCTACTGATATGAAAGCGGCTTCCGAGCTTGCTGCTAAATACCAAGAGAAAATGCCGGTTTCCAATGTGGCTTTCACAGTATCTAAAGCGGCTCGCAGTCAAGCAGAAAAAGCATTGATGAGCGAAGCTGCTCAAGCGTTTCAAGAGCGCGCGCAGGAAATGGCCTTAGCTTTAGGTTATGAGCATTTTGCGATTAAAGAATTACACTTAGGTGGCAGTGGGGCCGTGTATCGCGCCCCTAAAAGCTATCGGACGGAAATGATGATGGCTGCGGCCCCGGCTGCTGATAGCTTGCCTATTCACCAAGGAACGGAAGAGGTTAGCTTGAGCTTAAACGGTTCGATTTACTTGCTTGATAAAAAATAAAAGCGCCAAGGGCCATCATTGGTAAAGACAGCAGCTGTCCCATGGACAGCTGCGCCCAGAGCAGTCCTAAAAATGCATCCGGCTCTCGACTAAACTCGGCAATAAAACGAAAGAGCCCATAGCCCATTAAAAATAAGCCGCTAACTTGTCCCTGAGGACGAGACCTTTCTGAAAAAAGCCACAAAATCAAAAATAAGAGGATGCCTTCTAAGCCCATTTGATAAAGCTGAGAGGGGTGGCGAGCAACTCCGTCCATGGCCTGAGGGAAAATCATACCCCATGGCAAATCGGTAGGCCTCCCCCAAAGCTCACCATTAATAAAATTGCCCAGTCTTCCTGCAGCCAGCCCCAAAGGTATCAAAGGGGCGAGGAAATCACCAAGTGCGAAAAAAGGAATACGCCGTTGATAGCTAAACCAAGCTAAAACGGCTAAAACACCGATAAGCCCACCATGAAACGCCATACCGCCTTCCCAGACATAAAAAATCTGAAGCCAATGTTGCGGTTGTAAATAGTAGTCAGGCTGATAAAACAAAACATAGCCCAGTCGTCCGCCTACCACCACACCTAAAGCGCAATAAAAAATCAGATCCTCTAAACCCTTTTTGTCTATTGGACTGCGTTTCTGCTTAATACGGTAGTTGCCAAGTAACCAGACAAGAGCAAAACCGATTAAATACATCAATCCGTACCAATGTATGGCTAAAGGACCAATTTGTAGGGCAATAGGATTAAACTGTGGGTGTGTAAGCATAGTAAAAGTTCTACCGTATAAATACGAATTAGTCGGTACTATAGACTAGCGGTAATCTAGTACAAAAGAATGAACAACCTTTCAGATCATACACAAAAGGACTTACGATGACTGCAGCGGTTTTATTTGGTGGGGGATGTTTTTGGTGCATAGAGCCCGCGTTTAGTGCCCTTAAAGGCGTGAGCCTTTCTCAGGCTGGCTATAGCGGGGGCACCACACCCTATCCAACCTATGAGCAGGTTTGCTCTCAAAAAACAGGACACATCGAGGTCGTACAAGTTCGCTATGACTCGGATGTGATCGATTTTGAGACCTTGCTCAAGGTGTTTTTTTCTTTACATGACCCGACCACGCTAGACCGGCAGGGGCATGATATTGGCTCCCAATATGCGTCAGCTATCTTTTACACTACAGCTGAGCAGCAAAAGCAGGCGGCCGACTACATTAAAAAGCTAGAGGAAAAGCTGCAAAAACCCGTGGTAACTAAACTACAACCCGCACAGGTTTTTTGGCCAGCGGAGCCAGAGCACTATAACTATTATCTGAATAACTCTTTTGCTCCTTACAGTGTCAATGTGATTCAGCCTAAACTCCGTGCGTTCATGAAAAACTTTGAACCGCTTATCAAAGACCCACGCGAGGCTCTCAAGAAGACGTAAAGACAGGGCGACGAGGGCGGTTCAAATAGGCCGCCATTAGCGCCATGACCACTAACGTTACCAGTACTCGACCCACTAAAATTACCCAGATGTTGGCACCCAAGGCCATAATTAACAACGTGTCTTCTATCAGCGAGTGGGATAAAGAAAGCCAAGACAAGGCTAACAAGCGTGTTTTGGCATCAAATTGGTTTTTTTGGGCCTGCTCAATAATTAATGCTCCCCCATAGCTTAAGCCTAGTAACACGCCCACAGTGGTAACGGGGGCGACTCGTTCATTTAGGCCGGATAGTTTTAATACCGGGGTAAGGCATTGGCTAAGTAAACGGGTAAAACCGATACGTTCTAATACATCTAATACCACTACAAGGCAAAAGATAATTGCCGCCGTCATCCCTAAAGTTTTTAGGGTGTTAAGCAACCAAGGCAACCAAGAAGCCCAAAAATGGGTTTCCGCAGCTTTTTCGGCTTGTAGCCAGCTTAGGCTCACCGGGGTGTTAAGCCAGTCTAAATAGCTCAAACCCCATGCAATAAAAGCCCCATATACTCCCCCCACACCAAGGCGCAGGGAGCCAGTAATCCAAGCACTCGCTCCAGCGCGTTGAGCAATAGCCTGCTCCATGGGAAGATTATGAGCAAAAAGCATCATCGCACCTAAAGCGCTTAGCTGTGCATGTGTCAACGACATGCTGTCAGACAGTAGGCCAAGGGCAGCGATTCCGCCATAGATATTGGTGAGAATCGTGGTAACCCAAACAATACCGGCCTCTGGTGGTAAATTTAATAGAGCCATCAAAGGGGAGATGGCGTGTGCGAGCCAAGCAACAATACCTAGCTGCTCAGCAATATGCACAAAAAATAAAATAGGCAGCATAATTTTGGCTACAGTCAAAAACATGCGCCAACTACGCTGCCCTAAATGGAAAATAGACATCATGTTGTTGGTCTCCTTTTTTGTTTGCCGATTGTAGCAGGCAGGAGACCCAAAAGATTACTCTACGGTTTTAAGTACACCGCGTCGCATTTGATCAAGCTCAATAGACTCAAACAGGGCTTTAAAATTCCCCTCACCAAAGCCCTCATTGCCTTTACGCTGAATGAGCTCGAAAAAAATCGGACCGAGCTGATTTTCTGTGAAAATCTGCAATAACAGGCCACCGTCTGGCGCTCCATCTAATAAGATACGGTTTTTTTGTAAGCGCTCAAGGTCTTCACCATGATTGGGTAAACGTTGATCCAGTAATTCATAATAAGTATCTGGCGTATCCAAAAACACAAGTCCGCCTTGGCGTAACGACTCGACGCTGTGGTAAATATCATCGGAGCCTAGCGCGATATGTTGAATACCTTCGCCGCCATACATATCGAGATACTCTTGAATCTGTCCTTTTTCTTCAGTGCCTTCTTCATTAATTGGGATACGGATTTTGCCACAAGGTGAGGTCATCGCTTTAGACTTTACGCCCGTCACTTTCCCCTCGATGTCAAAGTAGCGGACTTCTTTGAAGTTAAAAAGCCGCTCATAGAAGTGCGCCCATTCATCCATACGTCCTTTATGGACATTATGTGTTAAATGATCAATAACGGTTAGCCCAGCGCCTTTGTGGCAAACGTCCTCATTTGCTGTAGCGGTATTGATAGGTTCAAAGTCCACGTCGTAAATACTAATGTCGCCAATGCCATGGTGACCATCTTTGCCTTTCCAGCGATCGACAAGATAAATTAGTGAGTCACCAATCCCTTTAATCGCTGGAATATTAAGCTCCATCGGACCACTACCGGAATCTAGACCCCACGCTCCCAAAGATAGGGCGCGCTGATAAGCTTGGGCGGCATCATGGACACGAAAAGCAATCGCACAGATAGACGGACCGTGACGATCCGCAAAACGACTTGCAAAAGAATTCGGTTCGGCGTTGAGCAAAAAATTAATTTCGCCCTGTCTATAAAGGGTAACGTTTTTACGACGATGCTTGGCGATCGCCTTAAAGCCGAGCTGCTCAAACGTTCGAGCCAGTTTTTCTGGCTCAGGGCTGGTGTACTCGATGAACTCAAAGCCATCCGTGCCCATTGGGTTATCCCAGGGGGTAAACGTTTCCATTGCTTGTCTCCTTGTCTTGTTTTCGTTTAGGTTGCTTATATATATAAAGAGAGGGTGCTGATCTGATCGAATCAGCCATAGTCAAAGTTTACGCTTAAAACATGAGCAAACAATTGCGAATTACTCGTGCTTTTCCATAGGCTTTGGCATAATCTGCTTATAAAATGAAAAAAGGAGACAGAAAATGGCAGATACGGGCTTAGATCGCATTGATAAACAAATCCTCCATGAGTTACAGCGTAATGGTCGACTAAGTAATCAGGAGTTGGCTGATCGGGTGGCCTTGTCACCGAGCCCATGTTTACGTCGAGTGCGCCGCCTCGAAGAGCAAGGCTATATCCAAAAATACGTAGCGGTATTAGATGCTCAGAAAATCGGTTTGGGTCTTATCGCTTATGTGTCGATACGTTTGGACAAAAGCCATCGCTTAAAAAGTATGCCGTTGTCTGACTTTGCGCGTGACGTTCAGCTCTGGCCCGAAGTCGTTGAGTGCTTTGCCATGTCAGGAGACATGGATTATCTACTTAAGGTTCAAGTCAAAGACCTTGCTGCATTCTCACGCTTTGCGATGGATAAGCTCATGCAGCATCCTAGTGTGATCGATATGACTTCAAGTTTTGCTATGCAACATATTAAAGACAGCACAGAGCTCAACATTTAAGTACACATTGCTGGTTTACATAAGCTCTTATATCTAGAGATGCTGACAGCACGCCTGCAAAAAGCAGGTTAAAAAAAGATTTATGACTTTTTTGTGAAAAAAGCTTGCCAAGCTTAATTTATTAATGCTATAGTTACTTTTCTTTCGCAGCACCCCTTGGGGTTTACCCGTATCAGGGAACCCGGGTCAGAAAGAATCAGCATTAAGCTGCTTGACACAGGATTAAAATTGCTTCATAATTTAAATCTTTCGCAGTTAACGCAGCGCAGCAAAATTAAGCTTTACTTTTTATTTTGTTCTGTGCTATAGTTTAATGCTTTCGCAGGGAATCAAACCTAAACGTTTACCGGTTTACGGCAGCATGCCAGCCATAAATTTTTATGTTTGATTTGAAAATAAAGCGGGTCACCTAAATACAGGTTGACAAAAATTTAAAAACGCTTCA
>NZ_JASLIX010000044.1:0-9185 GCF_030152715.1 Paenalcaligenes sp. | reverse complement strand
GCGACGTAAGCGTTTAGAAATAATGCGTGCGGTTATATAAGCCACGGGCAACATCACAAAAACAATCAAGGTCAGCTGCCAAGACATATAAAGCAGTACCGCGATCAATGCCACCACCGTTAAGCTTTCGCGTACCAATACGGTAATGACCTCGGTGGCAACGTTAGTCAGCGTGCCCGCATCAATAGTAAAGCGGTTGAGTAAGCGCCCTGTATCACCCTCTTTAAACTTGCTATCCGGTAGCACCAGTAAGCGCGCAAACATTTCCTGGCGCAAATTACGCAACATATTGTTTGCCACCAAGGCAAGCAAATAGTTACTGGCATACGAGGCAAGCCCTCGTACCAACATAATCACCACCACGGATAACGGTAATAGCCAAATATAATAAGGCTTGGCCCCTGTAAACCCATCATCTAAGAGAGGTTTCATGATCACAGCCAAAACAGGCTTGGTGGCCGATACAATACTAACTAACAACACCGCCACAATGACCATTTTCCAATAAGGTCGTAAACGGCTGTAAATTCGACGCCAAATTTCTGCTTCCGCATTAAAATTAGTCGACATAGGAGGCGATTTTAGGTTTTTCAACTACAGTCTCACTTATATACTAGAGAATGGGCGTATTTTAACGCCTAAGTCCTTTAGGCTCTAGCTAGGACCTTATTTTTTGTATTTTTAACATTTATGATGGAATCTCCCTTAGTGTATTTACGCCTTCCAAACTGGTTAGGCGATGTGTGTATGAGCCTCCCCACGCTCGAGGCATTACTCGCTCGGAACTATCGTGTCATCGTCTGCGCCAGGCCATGGGCTAAAACATTATTATCCGGTTACGCACTCACAGGCTTTGTACCAATGCAAGGGAAATGGCACCAAGATGCACGCACGCTACGTCAATATAGAAAAAACCATCAGCATAAAACCTGTTTTGGGCTTAGCCTACCGGACTCCTTATCCAGCGCTTTGATTTTCCGTTGGGCAGGTATTCCTACAGCTGGCTACCGGGATGATGGTCGTCGCTTTTTATTACGCTGGTCTATTAAAAAACCCACAACATCGCTCCACGCCGTAGAATCGTGGTATTACTTAGCGAAACAAGCAACAACAATCTGGCAACAGCCTATCGCCCCCACCCCCATGCGCAGTTTGCACTTAGCCGGTGTGCCTGAAGCCGACCCTACGTTATTTGGTTTAGACCCAAAACAAAAAAATATTCTCATCGCCCCGACGGCTGTGGGTCTGCATAAGGGTCAAGTAAAAATCTGGCCTCACTACGAAGCGCTTACCCAGGCGCTCCAAGCCCAAAACTACCAAGTCTACATGTGCCCGCCACCAAATGAAGTGGAGCAAGCTTTGCAAAATGCCCCGTCCGCAACGCGCTTAGACCCATTACCACTCCTCGCCTTTGCCCAACTTTGTAAAAGCGTAAATGTCGTAATCTGCAATGACTCTGGCGTATCTCACTTAGCCGCCGCCGTCAATGCCCCACAAATTACACTAATTGGTGTCACCGACGCTGCCCGCACAGGTCCTTGGTCTGATCGAGCGATTTGCCTTGGGCAAATGGGAAAATGGCCAAGCCTAGAAAATGTCTTACAACACACACACCTAATTAGTACGACCCCATGAATATTGCCAATCTTTTAACTCAACTGGTTATTCCCATTAACTTTGCTATGGCACTGCTGCTACTGGCCACAGTGCTACTATTATTCAAAAAACGCAAACGGGCCTTTTCCGTTACCTTGATTGCGGTAGCATGGACATGGTTCTGGTCTATGCCCGCCGCCTCAATATGGTTAGGCGGTCATTTAGAAAACCAGTACACTTACCAGGCCGCCGAACATAGCCCAATCGCTGATGCTATCGTGGTCTTAGGTGGACACACTGCTAACAGCCGTCATAACTGGTTTGAGGCTTATGACCCAGAAAAAACCACCACTCGCATTCAGCGTGGAGCATCCCTGTATCAGGCACAACGCGCACCAGTAATAGTGGTTTCAGGAGCTGCCTTAGATGGTGGCACTAGCGAGGCCCAGACTATGGCACGCTACCTTAAAAATCAAGGCATCCCCAGCACAGCCATTCTCATCGAAGAACAAAGCTTCACTACGCGCGAAAACGCCCTCTACAGCGCTAAATTACTGCAGGAGCACCAGCTTCATACCGTGCTACTCGTTACCTCTGCCCTGCATATGCCACGCTCTGCAGCGGCTTTTCGTAAAGAAAATGTTCAAGTCATTGCCGCTCCTGTAGCACCACAAATTACTCGCCCCAATGCTTCATGGCTTTCCATTTGGTTACCTAGCTATCAAGCACTCAATGCTAGTCGCTCTATTATCAAAGAGTATGTTGGTCTTCTCGTCTACTGGATACGAGGCTGGATTTAATTATTATTGATTATTCATCCGTGGGCGGCGTAGGCTTCCAATGCACGTTTTTATTTAAAAACCAGAGTTTGCTATAACGAAAAAAACTGCCTGCCGCTGCCACTCCAGCCAAAATAAAGCCCTCTTTACCATCTAAAAAACCGCGGCGTATGACATAAATACGCACAAAAGTCCAAAAGGCTTTGGCAACAATGCCTAACAGACCTATACGCTTACCCCGCTCATGCAATTGCTGGGCCGCCGCTGATGAGTACTGGTTTGTTTTAGTGATCAAGGTCTCTAAGCTATCATAAGGGTAATGCAATAAATACCCTTGTAAGTCGGCTGTTACCCCTTGCACAACAACACTTTCATGCACCGCCACGTCTTTAAAGCGCCCTTGATCTCGTTTAAACAAACGTACCAAGCGATCCGGCCACCATCCACTATGCTGAATCCAACGATCACCAAAGCTTGATTTTCGCGCTACTGTATAGGCATCAGCCTGCGGGTTGGTCAAGGTGGCTTGAATCTCCTGTGCCAATGAGGCAGGTACGCGTTCATCAGCATCCAAAGATAACACCCACGGTTGGGTGGCTAAATCCAACGCTTTGTTTTTTTGTGGTCCAAATCCAGGCCAATGAGTGGTGTGGTAGACTTTTGCCCCTAACTCTCGAGCGATTTGACAGGTAGCATCCGTACTGCCAGAGTCCAAAACAATAATTTCAGTAGCAAAAGAAACAGAGGCGATGCACTCCGCAATATGCGCCTGCTCATTTTTGGTGATAATAATGACTGATAACATCAGGCTAGACGGCGTGCACGACGCCACTGTTTAAAAGAGTTAAAAAAAGGAGCAATCAGAGGATGATGACTAGCGCGAATACGCTTGCCTAACGTTTTCCCCGGCCGATTGCGTACAGCAAAACGATGAATATATGCAGGAGAAGTAGCAGAGGTATTTCTCCCAAAAGGCTGAGTCGTATATAGATAAACAAAACCTAGGTCTTGCGCAATGCGCACATAATCCGCATCAAAATAGCCTTGGGGCCAACACAAGTGAGATGACACACCGCCTAATTCCTGCCTTAGTGTCTGCCGCGATGCCTGTAATTCCCAACGCATTTTTTCATTTTTATCTACACCGCTATCTAAATCCCATCGAGTATGCGTATGCGTATGACTATGAAACTCGACCAACCCTGATTCGCGCATGGCCTGCACCTCGGACCAACGCAAAATAACCTCATCACTACGCTGCTGTGCAATAAGCGTCTCGCACACCCGGTGTTCAGGGCAATCAGGTAAGGGGGCTTGGCTTTCTGTATTGGGTCGTACAGCGCCGTGCTGTAGCCATGAGGTCACCAAAAATATCGTTGCATGAAAACCATATTTTTTTAATAAAGGAAAAGCGTATACCCAATTATCTAAATAACCATCATCAAAAGTAATCAAGACGACCTTGCCAACTGGCTTACCCTGTAGGTGCTGTGCAAATTCATCTAAGGTCAGACTTTTATAATGGTTTTTTTGTAACCAGCGTAATTGGTCCTCGAAATGTTCGGGTGTACAAGCTATCATGCCACCTTCCGGTCGCACATGATGATACATCAACACAGGAACAGACGGTTTAATCATTGCCTCTGCTCCAACCAGCGGCGGTAGCATGCCTCTGTCTTTTTTTGCATGGTGATTAAGCTAAAACGCTGCTCTGTCACCGCGTAGTTATAACCCGCCAGCCCCATTTGTTTGCGTAGCTCAGGTTGATCAATCAAACGCTGGAGAGCCTGTCGTAAAGCTACGATATCATGCAAAGGTACCAACATACCGCTTTGCCCTGGCAGTAGCATTTCGGGCACCCCACCTACTTGCGTACCGATAGTAGGAAGCTTTGCGGCAGCGGCCTCGGCAAACACGGTGCCAGAGGCTTCTAAATAGGTAGCCAACGCAAAAATATCCAAATCACCTATTAGCTCAGAGATATCTTGTTGCTCCCCTAGAAAATGAACTTGGGCATCGGCATCTAGTTGCTGAGCAAACTGCTCCAGTTGCGTTTGTAAAGCACCACCCCCAATAATAACTAAATGCACATCGGTACGCGCACGAATAATCGGAGCCATCGCTTGAATCAGCTCTTGCATCCCTTTTTCTTTGCGCAAAACGGCAATACTTCCCACAAGAATATCGTCTGTGCTTAAGTTAAGCATGTGACGTAACCGCTGCTTAGGCAAGGGGTCTGGAAGAGCAACGGCAGGGTACACGACATCGATCGCCTCCGCAGGCATCCCCCGCTGTATGATTTGCTGACGCACGAACTCGCTGACAGCGATCACACGATGCGGCACCCACCGGTAAGAAAGCAACGACCCCACTGGCCGTGCTAAGTGCCGTGTTCGTACGACCAAAGGCACCCCTGCTAAACGAGCCGCTACCCCTGCATGAATCGTATCACGGCGGCTATTTGTATTAACCACATCATAATGCTGCTCTTGCATGAGCCGTCGTAACGCTAAAAGATTGCGCCAAAAATCACTACCACTATCCATGGAGAACAGGTGTACAGTAAAACCTTCTGCTTCCAGATATTGACGTAATCGTGCGTCCGACTGGCACAAAGCATGCACCTCGTGGCCCGCGACGCGCATTTGCCGCATCAGACGATGCATATAGCGCTCTTGCCCACCGTAACCGGTTGCCGCTTCGGTATAAAGAATTTTCAAGGGTTTCATTTAATAACTGATCTCCACAGCATGCTCTCCTAGCCACTGTTGACACTGCTCAAGCAGCGTGTCAGCCAAACGCACACGCCACTCCGTACCCAGCCGCACAGTACAAACATAATGCCCTTGATCAAGTTGTAATTCCACCAAGACCCCAGGGATATTATTTTCTGGTTCTGCTCGAAAAGGATTTAACAGCTGCTGCAGCTTATCCAGCTGACAATGCTCAGCAGACAAATGTAAGCTAAGCGCTCGAGCGCGAGCCTCACGCGCTAATTGCAAATCATAGATCTCATCCGCAGACACGCGTAGCCCACCTGAATAATCATCGTGACTAACACGACCTTTTACTATAATGAGCTGATCTTCTTTAAGACGCTGGCGGTGCTGCTCAAAGACCTCGTTAAAAATGGTGACTTCAAGCTGGGTCGAACCATCGTCTAAGGCCGCGATCATCATACGCCCCCGGCGTGTCATACGTACTCGCACCCCAGACAGTACCCCCGCAAACCACTGCGGCTCACGAGAAGGCTCAAGACTCGCCAACGGTCTAGGGGCAAAGCGTCGCACCTCATCTCGCCATGCATCAAATAAATGCCCACTGAAATAAAAGCCCATTGCGCTTTTTTCTTCTCGCAGCCGCGTTTGCAAATCCCATGCTGGGACTTTCTCAAGTTCGAGATCAATCAAATCCCCGGCATCATCATCAAAGAGTGATACCTGATGCGCATTTCGTGCGGCTTGCTCTGCCGCTTCCATGGCTCGGGGCACGGTGGCTAACAGCGCAGCCCTGTTTTCATCAATCGTATCAAAAGCCCCTGCTTTGATAAGGGCCTCGATGGTGCGGCGATTAAGAGCTGAGCGATCCACGCGTTTACAAAAATCAAATAAGCTTTTAAATGGACCACCCTGTTGGCGGGCAGCCACAATAGCATGGATGGCCGCTTCTCCTGCTCCTTTTACAGCGCCTAGACCATAGCGAATGGTACGCGGAGGTTTCCCTTGCGCGCTGTACTCATCTTTGACAGGAATGAATCGGTACTCTGATGCATTAACATCAGGTGGTAAAACAGTGACACCGTTTGCCAGAGCATCCTTCCAAAAGATCTGCATCTTATCCGTGTCATCCATATCCGATAGCATGGTGGCAGCGATAAACTCGGCCGGATGATGGGCTTTTAGCCAGGCCGTTTGATAAGCGATCAAAGCGTAAGCTGCAGAGTGACTTTTGTTAAAGCCATACCCTGCAAATTTTTCCATGAGATCAAAAAGCTTAACAGCCAATTTGGCATCGTAACCTTTTTCCACCGCTCCTTTTTCAAAGATCTCTCGGTGCATCGCCATTTCTTCGGGCTTTTTCTTACCCATGGCTCGCCGTAATAAGTCCGCCCCCCCTAACGAATATCCACCGATAATTTGAGAGATCAGCATCACTTGTTCCTGATACACGATCACCCCATAGGTGCTTTTGAGTACCGGCTCAAGATCAGGATGAAAATAATCGACCTCAGCTCGCCCGTGTTTGCGGTTAACAAAATCCACCACCATCCCTGACTCTAAGGGGCCAGGTCGGTACAGGGCCAACATTGCAATAATGTCCTCGAAATGACTTGGGCGCAGGCTTCGCAGTAGCTCTTTCATGCCTCGCGACTCTAACTGGAATACAGCCGTTGTATTACCGTCGCACAATACCTTATAAGCACCCGGATCATCCAAAGACAACTGAATTAAATCAAAATCTTTTTTGTCTTCGTTAAATTGCCGTACATATTTCACGGCCCAATCCAAAATGGTCAAGTTGCGCAAGCCAAGGAAGTCGAACTTCACTAAGCCGGCATCTTCCACATCGTCTTTATCATATTGCGAAACCGCATTTGCATCCTCGCCAGGTTGACGATACAAAGGACAAAAATCGATGAGTTTGCCTGGCGCAATCAATACACCGCCCGCGTGCATGCCGACACTACGCGTTAAGCCTTCGAGCGGTTTTGCTAAATCAATTAATGCTTTAACCTCTTCATCTGTCTCGTAGCGCTCTTTAAAAGCAGGCTCTTCTGCTAGCGCTCGGCTCAAACTCCACGGATCTGCGGGGCTAAATGGAATCAGTTTAGATAAACCATCACACAAACCATATGGTAGTTCCAAGACTCGACCCACATCACGAATAACAGCCTTGGCTCCTAGCGTACCAAAGGTCGCAATCTGACTGACGGCCTGCCGACCGTATTTGTGTTTCACATAGTCAATCACACGCTCACGATTATCCTGACAAAAATCAATATCAAAGTCAGGCATGGAGACTCGCTCTGGGTTTAAAAAGCGCTCAAAAAGCAAGTCATATCGTAGCGGATCCAAGTCAGTAATGCCTAAACAATAAGCCACCAAAGAGCCTGCACCCGAACCACGACCGGGGCCAACCGGCACCCCATTGTTTTTCCCCCAGTTAATAAAATCCGCCACAATCAAAAAGTAACCAGGAAAGCCCATATCAATAATGGTTTTGCATTCCCAACGCAAACGCTCTTGATATTCAGCCTGATGTTGGGCGCGCTCGGTCGGATCAGGATATAACTGAGCAAGACGCACTTGTAAGCCTTCTTCGGCTTGGTGCACTAAAAAATCGGCTAAGCTCATGCCCTCGGGGGTGGGGAAATCCGGCAAATGCGGCTTACCGAGCTTAAGCTCTACGTTACAACGCTTGGCAATCTCTACCGTATTGATCAACGCAGAAGGAATATCCGCAAAGCGCTGTTGCATTTCCTCTGTACTACGAAAATATTGCTCTGGCGTAAAGCGACGCACCCGCCTCGGGTTAGCGAGCTGTTCGCCTTCGGCAATACAAACACGTACTTCGTGCGCCCGAAAATCATCTGGCTCCGCAAACTGAATCGGGTGCGTGGCGACCACCGGCAAACTCATATCCCCAGCTAACGACACTGCCGCTTGAATATAGCGCTCTTCCTCATCAAAACCAGCACGCTGCAACTCTAAGAAATAGCGATCAGGATAATGGGTGTTCCACTCTTGTGCCCACGCCCAGGCTTGCTCAATATTTCCAGAAAGTAAGGCCTGCCCTACATCCCCCTGGTGGGCCCCTGATAGTAAAATCAAATCGGGCTGATGCCAGAGCCACTCGCGCTTCACCTCTCCACGACCTTTATATTGGTTATCTAACCATGCTCTGGTCAAAATATCGCACAGTGCTAAATACCCGTCGTGATTCATGGCCAATACAGCAACACGATACGGCTTATCCCTATCAATTTCGTTTTCTAGATATAAATCACTGCCTACGATAGGTTTTATCCCACTTTTACGCGCGGCTTTATAAAACTTAATTAAACCGAACAGGTTACCCAAATCTGTTAACGCCAGAGCAGGTTGCTGATATTGCACCGCTTTATGAATCATGGCTGGGATACGTGTAATACCATCCACCACTGAAAACTCAGAGTGGCTACGTAAATGCACAAAGGGTATGGAAGAGGAAGTCATAAGCATGTTTTAGTATTGCATAGCGTGCCAAGCACGCTCTACACGTTTAACAGAAATGGGCATCGGGGTACGAAGCTCTTGGGCAAAGAGAGAGACACGAAGCTCTTCGAGCATCCACATAAAACGCTCTAACTGAGGATCCTCCGCACCCTTAAGTGCCACTTTAGCGCGTAAGTACTTCGTTTGCCATGGCAAAATATCACCCAATAGCCGCTGATCGCGCGCTGGATCCGCTCGAAGCTTATCCATACGCACCCACATCGCCTTTAAATAACGCGGATAATGTTGTAGCTGTTGAGGATCCGTATCCCGCACAAACCACTTATGCATCAAACGCTGCTGCTGTTGCTGTAAATCCTCATAAGCTGCTGTGTGCGTTTTAACCGTAGGCAGTTTACGCAACACATCCGTCCAGGCCTGTAAAATGACCCCAGTTTGCTTAGCGATTTCTTGAGTGATTAAGCCAAAGCGTGGACGCGCCTGCTCTAAACGCTGTAAAAATGAAGCCTCATCCGTGGGCCAAGGCGCCATTAAACAAGACTGATCTATTGCCGCATCGATGATCTGACGCTGCAAATCCTCCTGCGTCCCTAAG
>NZ_JASLIX010000042.1:0-6506 GCF_030152715.1 Paenalcaligenes sp. | reverse complement strand
CGATCCTATGATCGCCAAGCTCATTGTCCATGGCTCAGACCGAGACGATGCGCTACGTAAACTACAGCACGCACTTGAGCAAAGCTACATTGCCGGCTTACATACGAACCTACGCTTCTTACACCGATTAGCATGCGATGACGCCTTTATGGCCGGCGATGTCGATACAGGGTTTATTGAGCGTCGTTATGACTCGCTTTTCCCTCAACCGCGCCCCGCCGGCCTATTGGACTTAGCCGTAGCCTTGGCCGCACAGCTACACCAATATGGGGTAAGTTGTAGTCAAAACCCAACAGTTCACGCTGATCCATGGGATCAAAATGATTTTTGGCGTGCTAATGACCTGCTGTACCGCCATTTTGTGTTTGCCGATGGGGATCAAACCAGTTCCCTACAGCTACGCCGTGAGCATAATCAATGGTATTTACAACACAACGACACCACTACGCCATTTGCCTGGCAGGTCGAAGCAACAGAACAATCTCTACGTGTGACCATTACCCTAGGTGATCAGCGTCTTCATGCCACGGTCTATGGGCAAGCCCCAGAGTACGATATCCGCTACGGTAAAATCCAACGCCATCTTACTTATGTCGACCCGCTAGCGGTGGATCCATTGGCCGAGGAAGACAACGGCGGCGGCCTGACGGCTCCGATGCCTGGCAAAGTCTTATCTTTAGCAGTACAAGCTGGGGACACCGTCGAGGCGGGCCAACTGCTACTGGTTCTGGAGGCCATGAAAATGGAACACGCGATTACCGCTCCCCATGCTGGCACCGTCAGCGAGCTTTTCTTTAACGCAGGCGATCAAGTCACTGAGGGTGCGGCCCTGCTTGCCATCGAAATTACAGACAACTAGATTTGCACCGCGGCCTAATTCAGCGTACAGTTTTACTTAAAACCGTGTAGGCTTTATGTAGGCCGCGCAATTTTTTTGATGGTAATACTCCATGTTCGATATATTGGTTTATCTTTTTGAAACCTATTACACTCCCCAAGCTTGTCCTAAAGCCGAGATCCTAGCGCATAAACTAGCAGCCATTGGTTTTGAGGACGAGGAAATCAACGAAGCCCTTAGCTGGCTCCATGGCTTACGCGAGTCCGCGGCCATGCATCAACCCTTATTACCTCAACATCATGCTCACAGCATTCGTGTTTTTACCGAACACGAACAGCAAGCCCTAGGCCACGAAGCCATTTCTTTTATCCGCTTTTTAGAAAACTCCGGTGCTTTACCTCCGGCCTTACGAGAAATCCTGATTGAACGCACTTTAGCGATTCATGAATACCCTGTGTCGCTTCCCACTATAAAAATAGTTGCTCTGATGGTGTTATGGAACCACGAGGTTGAGATCGATCATTTGGTTTTCGAAGAGCTATTAACCGACGATGAAAATCGTTTATGTCATTAATAGCCCTTTCTCCTTCTCATTAAGGCGCAGTCAATGGCTGCACTTTTTCATCTAACAGCTGATATAACAACGCTTTACCTGTAGGGGTCACTTTAAATTCGCCATATTGTGCTTGCGCAAAATAGGCCGCCTGTCCCTCTGGAAAAAACCAAGCATCAATACCACTTGGTAACCAGCGCCCTTTTTTATATTTAAGCTGCACAACCTGAGTCTGTTCCAATCCATTTTCACCTTGAGAAGGCGACCCCCACTGTTGCAGGTGCTCATCCCACCACCAAACATCCTTACCTAAGGGCTTTTGCACGGCCACAAGCTGCGCCACCCCCTGAGCATTAGGCCTCACATACACATTGAGCGTTTTCGCGCTTAAACTGCTCCTAGGGGCTTGAGCATCTGGTAACTGTCGTAACCACCGATCCACTTCGAAACTTAATGCCATATAATCGCCTTGCATCAATGCTCGTGGATCGACTGGCGCCAATTTCAACACCACCGACTGCCCTTCAGCCAAAAGCTTTTCTTTTGCCCACACATCCAGCCCAGAAACACTAAGGATTAGCCCCCACCCCACAATTAAACCTAATCCTAGACGCACATTCGTTTTTTTACCTAAATCTTTGTTGGCTAAACCCGTAGTGCCTTCCAGCTTTGTCCGATCATCTCGCAGTAACCAAGTAATTAAAGCCAATACGGCTCCTGCCAAGGCAAGCTCCATCGCCTTTGTGATCAACAATCGATCCTGTGCATAATAGTGCCCGCCTAAGGCAAATAAAAACACGATGCCAGCACACCATAATAAAACATGGTCTCGCCGTGCATAGGACCACAACCACGCAATTAATGCCAGATTAGCTAAGGGCACCGCCCATAACCAAACCATGCTTACTATGGCAAGCAGTAGACTGCCTCCTATGACCCATACCCACGCATACTGCCGCCATAATACATAAGCAAAGACAGCAGGAACCGCAGCACTCACAGCCCAACGTAGCCGCTGCAGTGTTACCTCCACACCACCTATAGCCGGAAAATCTACACTCAGTAGCCCCCCTCCTACTAATAAAGTGCCCCATGCCCACCAAAGCGGTGACAAATTCTGCTGCCAACGAGTCTTTTGCGCCATTACCCACGCCAAAAGCAACCAGCCTAAAAACAATCCCGTTAGCACCACATCGCTATAGTCAGCCCAATACTCCCAAACCTGATCCAATGACCAAAAAATACCATTAACAATGATTCCAAGCGCCATCAAGGCACTACTAAACCGTAGTGTCCAGCGAGAGTCACTCACCGCATACACAACCCCATTTAGCGCCACTAGCCACCCAATCACCCCCCAACTAGGCTGAGTGAGGACATCTAAACTCACTACGGCTAAAAAAACGCTGCTCAACCATAAAAACAAAGGCAGATCTTGTAACCATTTATTGGGATTTTTTTGAATGTAAATAATTACTCCTAGTGCTACAAGTAAATATAGGTGAGTAAATAAAGGCAATACCACCCCAAACAGCATCCAAAACATTAATAGGAAAAACATCACTACAATATGCTGTACCACCAAATAGAACGCACGCAAAAACCATGGTTCCTTTTGATGTGAGGACGGCTCAGTGTTGTGCCAGACGCGTCGTAAATCCCAAATCAAACCCCAGCCAACCGCTGCACAAAATACAAATAACAGTACGACCGACGAGGTCCACACCCCTATTGTCACTACAAAAAAACCTAGCGCTACGATATAAAAGCCACCATAAAAAATAGCCCCGGCAACCAAGTCTTGCTGACGACGCAAATACCAAGCGCCTAGCGCCCCTAAAATCAAAAGACTGATACCATTTTGCCACTCCATGTAGGTGTTTTGATATAACCATGCCACGCTTTGCCAAAACACCACGGCACTCATTAACAAAAACGCTGCCAGACGCCGCACTAATAAATACGGATCACGGTAATAAGGCGCAGCCCAATGGCTCAAAGCCAAAAACACCCCATTCAAAGCAATAAGAATGAGCTCATATAAAGAATTTGGCGCAAGTAACAGAGCAAAACCACCCCACGCGGGGTCCACTTCTAGGAACAAAAAAACGGCAACATTTGTCAATAACAAAACAATCAGTATGATAAATAGGGAACGCGTTACCACTAACCATGGCAACAGCAGCAGTGCCCAAACAGCAAAAAGCTGCCACGGGTCCGCCCCGGTTTGATAGCTTTGTCCAATTAAGGCCAGTAGTCCTCCAACAGCGATGGCAGCTAATGCTAAGCCCATGCTTGACAGGCTGAGCGCTCTAGACCAATCTGTAGGCACTTGCTGCGCGCGATACCACGCCAAAAATACAAATACTGTTATAGTTCCCTGTAACAAAGCCACGCGACCTACTTTAGGCCAGCTAAGCCAATTGGCGGCAATCGCCATTATCAGCGCGCTTCCAAGCAGCACCGCAGCCAACAACAGGCTGCTTGCGCTTAAGAACTGCTTCCATTCTGGCTGGTCCAAAATGGAGCCCTTTAACACTTTAACTTGCATAATGCGTTTTTCTCCTCGTATGATCTGCGCTATCAACGCGGACTTACAGCTACGGTACACCCATGACTAAAACTCTGATCATTGCCGAAAAACCTTCTGTTGCCCTGGACATTTCCCGTGCACTAGGAGGCTTTACCCGAGAAGGGGATTATTTTGAAAGCGAAAACTATGTATTGGCTTCTAGCATCGGCCACTTACTCAGTCTTGTCGCCCCCAACGATCCAGTCCGAGGCAAATGGAGTTTTACGCATCTGCCCGTTATCCCCCCACAATTTGAGCTTAGCCCATCAGACAAGAAGTCTACTGAAAGACTAAAACTGTTAGTCAAATTACTCAAGCGTAAAGACGTGGACAAAGTTATCAATGCTTGTGATGCTGGACGCGAGGGGGAGCTTATTTTCCGCTATATCATGCAGTATGCTAACGTCAATAAGCCCATTAAACGTCTCTGGCTGCGTTCCATGACGCGCGAAGCTATCCGTGAGGCTTTTAACCAGCTGCGTGATGACGAGGAGCTCAAACCACTAGAAGCCGCGGCTAGATCTCGTGCTGAAGCTGACTGGCTAGTCGGCATCAATGGTACGCGAGCTATGACCGCATTCAATAGTAAAGATGGTGGTTTTTTCAAAACCCCGGTGGGTCGTGTACAAACCCCAACCCTCACTATTGTTCATGAGCGCGAAGAGGCTATTCGTCGCTTCACCCCTCGTGATTACTGGGAGGTACATGCTGACTTTACGGCCTCCACGGGACAATACGCTGGGCGCTGGTTTGATCCCAAGTTCAAAAAAGATGAAGACGACGCGGAAAAACGCGATACACGAATTTGGGATGCCGAACAAGCACAAGCCATTGTGCAAGCTTGTGTAGGGCAACCTGGAGTCGTGACCGAGGAATCCAAACCGTCCAAACAACAGTCTCCTGCCTTGTTTGATTTGACCACGCTCCAACGCGAAGCCAACTCTCGCTTTGGTTTTTCTGCTAAAACCACGCTGGCTTTAGCACAAACCCTCTACGAGCGTCATAAGGCCTTAACTTACCCACGTACCGACTCTCGCTACTTACCTGAAGACTACCTGCAAACGGTCAAAGATACGGTACAAGCTATTGCCGATGCTGGGACAACGGCCTCGGCTTCTGTCCAACCTTTTGCACAACAAGCTCGCGATCAAGATTGGATCAAACTAAATCGACGCGTATTTGATGACAAAAAAGTTTCCGATCACTTTGCAATCATCCCTACATTGCAAGTGCCTCGTGAGCTTAGTGATGCTGAGTTCAAAATCTATGAGCTTGTCACTCGTCGTTTTTTAGCTATGTTCTTCCCAGCCGCAGAGTTCCGTATTACCACTCGTATCACACGAGTCAACGAACATCACTTCAAAACCGAAGGAAAGGTCTTAGTCAACCCGGGCTGGCTCAGCATCTATGGTCGTGAAGCACAAACCAGTGAAGATAGTCTCATCGCCGTACAAGCCAACGAAAGTGTCCAAACAGAACATATAGAAGCCCGTGCCCTGAGCACTAAACCTCCTGCCCGCTTCTCTGAAGCCACCCTACTTTCAGCAATGGAGAGTGCTGGAAAGCTTGTTGATGATGATGCGCTACGCGAAGCCATGTCCGAGCGTGGTTTAGGCACACCAGCGACTCGTGCTGCTATCATCGAAGGTTTACTTAACGAAGGCTACTTACGTCGCGAAGGACGAGAGCTCGTCCCAACAGCTAAAGCCAAGCAACTCATGACACTGCTCGCAGGTCTAGGCGTCCATGAGCTAACCTCACCCGAGCTCACTGGAGACTGGGAGTACCGCCTAAAACAAATCGAGCAAGGCCAACTCGACCGCGCCGACTTTATGGCAAAAATCGAGGACATGACCGAAGCCATCGTGCGACGCGCTAAAGAATATGAGCGGGATACCGTTCCTGGTGATTACGTCACTTTAGCTACGCCCTGCCCAGTATGTGGCGGCGTTGTCAAAGAAAACTATCGTCGCTATGCCTGTACCGCTTGCGATTTCTCTATCGGTAAGCACCCAGGGGGCAAAACCCTAGAAATCCCCGAGGTCGAAGAACTGCTGCAGAATCGCACCATTGGTCCTCTAACCGGCTTCATCAGCAAAATGGGCCGACCTTTTGCTGCCATTTTACGCATCAATGACGAAAACAAACTCGAATTCGACTTCGGCCAAAATGATGACGAAGACGACGAGCCGGTGGATTTTTCTGACCAAACCCCAGTGGGATCTTGTCCAAAATGCAGCGCCAATGTCTATGAGCACGGGGTACGCTACGTTTGTGAAAAAGCCGTTGGGCCAGAAAAAAGCTGTGATTTCCGTAGCAACAAAGTCATCCTGCAACAGGAAATTTCCCGCGAGCAAATGCATAAACTGCTCACCGAAGGCAAAACCGACCTACTAGAAAACTTTGTCTCGAACCGTACCAACCGCAAGTTCAAAGCCTTTTTAACGCGTGACAGCAAGGGTAAAATTAGCTTTGAGTTCGAACCGCGTGCAAGCAAAGCCGCGAAAAAAACCACAGCAAAAAAAGCGGCTAAAAAAGCGACG
>NZ_JASLIX010000019.1:0-11650 GCF_030152715.1 Paenalcaligenes sp. | reverse complement strand
CAGGGCGTGAAGTTTTCGTTGAGAGGCGGGAAGTAGTGAGGAAATTAGGCTGCCAACAAAGGGTAAGGCCAAAATTATGAGCAAGTACATCAGGCTCTCGGTAAGAAAGTGGAGTTTAGACGTCAATCATACGGTGTTTGTCATGAGTAATGACAAAAAAAGCGTAAAGCGGAGGCTGGCAGCAAAAGTGGGCTTGACCTATATCAAGAGGCGGAAAGTTAAAAAACGTCATAATAGGAAACAGAAAATCGTTTTTTATAGGCATTTGGAGTTTTATGATGGGTGAAATAGCCGAACCTCTTGATACGGTACAGATTTCAGAGGAATTGATTCGACGTTTTGATCGTTCGGGACCACGTTATACTTCGTACCCTACCGCAGATCGCTTTCAAGACGACTTTAGCTCGGATCATTATATAACGGCTTTAACTCATCGTCAGCAATTTGTCAGCCCGCCCCCGTATTCGTTATATGTTCACCTGCCTTTTTGCGCTTCACTTTGTTATTTTTGTGCCTGTAATAAAATAATTACTCAGGATCAAAGTCGTTCGCGCCATTATGTTGATACGGTTTTACAGGAATTACAACTGCTAGCGCCTTATTTGGGTGAGCAGCGTTTAACAGGACAGCTGCACTTGGGTGGAGGCACACCGACTTTTTTACCCGCTGAAGAGCTTAAACGGCTAATGCAGGGGATTCAGCAGCAGTTTCATTTCGAACCTAGCGCAGAGCTAGGTATCGAGATTGACCCGCGTACGGTAAATGCTGAGACTCTTTCTTACCTAGCAGAGCTGGGGTTTAATCGTACGAGCTTTGGGGTGCAAGATTTTCATCCTCTGGTTCAGCAAGCGATTAATCGCGTTCAACCCTTAGAAATGGTAGAAATGGCCATGGCGGCAAGTCGAGCTGCTGGGTTTGAGTCAATTAATACGGACTTGATTTACGGGTTACCCAATCAAACACAAGAGACGTTTGCACAAACAGTTGAAGCGCTATTATCTTTGCGACCAGACCGTATTGCTCTTTATAACTATGCCCACTTACCACAGCGTTTTAAAGCACAGCGTTTGATTAATGCCGACTTATTACCTTCAGCTGATGAACGATTGGCGATTTTTTTGATGGCGGCCCAGCGTTTATTGGACGCGGGCTATGAGTACATTGGTTTAGATCATTTTGCCTTACCTGAAGACGAGTTGAGCCAAGCTCGCTTAGATGGAAGCTTACATCGTAACTTCCAAGGTTATACAACACGAGCACAAAGTGATTTGATTGGTCTAGGGGTATCGGCAATTGGTAAGGTCGGTGGTACGCATGTACAGAATCAGCGCTCGCTCAAATCTTATCGCTCAGCCATTGAGGCAGGCCAGTTGGCAACATTTAGAGGGTTGGTGATGAGTGCTGAGGATGAGCTTCGTGCCGAAATTATCATGACTTTAATGTGTAGCATGCGTGTGGATTTTGCCTCGCTTAGTCAACGCTATCAATTGGATGTGGCTGAGCATTTTGCCGCAGAACGTGCCGTTTTAGCACCCTATCAGGAAGCGGGTTTAATACAGGCCGACGCACATCATATTCAGATCACTGCTAAGGGGCGATTATTTGTACGCGCCATTAGTATGGTATTTGATGCCTACCTGACTCAGGCGACAGCAGCTACCTATTCACGTTTGATTTAACTAGGGGTCATCATGTCCTTGATGTCTGAAGCGCTTTTACTTTCACCTAAACGGTTGGCGGCACATCCTTTATTTCAAGGTTGGAGCCCAGATGCATTAAAACAGCTTTTTGCTCAGTCGGAATTTTTGCAATTTGAGTCAGGGCAGTTTTTGTTTAAGCGTGGGGGTCACTGTGACGCTTTTTATGTTATAGATAGTGGTCAGGTGCAGTTACAAATGCGCTCACCAGCAGGCAAGGTAAAGGTGTTCAATTGCCTTAAAGCAGGTGAGAGTGCCGGAGACGCTTACCTATTAATGAACAGTGTTTATCGCGTAGATGCCATGGCACTGGATTCGGTGCGAGTGCTAAAGATTACTGCTGAGGCATTTTTTGGTTATTTAGCGCAACAGCCGGCTTTAATGCGACATTTATTGGCGACACTGAGTGAGCGTTTGCATCAGCTGTTGGGGGATGTGTTAACAGCGAATTTGCATTCAGGCACTCAGCGCGTTATTTGTTACCTGCTTGGGGATTTGCCTTTGAAAAATGGGGTGAAAACGACGCTGCATTGTTCTAAAGCGCAAATTGCGGCAGCACTAAATTTAACCCCTGAGCATTTTTCGCGCATATTGCATGACCTGTCCAGCCGCGGTTTTATAGCGGTGGACGGGCGTCATATTATGTTTTTAGATGTCGATGGCCTCTGCGAATATCATCGTTAGGCTTCAGCCTTTTCGCCACCCAGGGCATTTAGTAGTTCTTGTAATAAATGATTTAGCTCACTGCACATGAGGAAAAAGGCCGCATCAAAGGCTTGCGCTTCGTCCTCGTAATGGGGGTCTTGTGTTGAAGTTAATAAATCCGTTGCTGCTAAGCGTTTGATCTCTAAGCCATCGCTAAGTACAAAAGAGATTTTGTCGGCCCACGTCAGTGCAAGACGGGTGCACTGTTTACCTTGAGAAATATGATGTCGGATTTCCTCGTTGTCTAGACTGTGACGGGCATAACGAATCACCGCTCTGCTGTCTCCGCTGGCGCGCAGCTCTGCATCTTGATCAATGCTAAATGGATAGGGGGCCTCGGCTTGAGCGAGCCAGCCAGTCATGGCTGTGGTAGGGGCTAGTTCGGTATAAACGGGTAAAGCAGGAAAAAGGGTAAATGTTTTGGCTAATAAGCCCATAACCTCATCGGCAGTCGCAGCAGCGGCAGCATCCACAGCCAACCAGCGGTTTTCAGGATCGATCCAGACGTGAGTTAGCCTTTCTATGCTGAAAGCACGTGGCAGAAGTTCAGTAATAAGATCCTCTTTGAGTTCTTTCATTTGCTTGCGGCCTACTTTATAGCCTTGTTCTGCCTCTTTATCTTTGGCGCGGGCACGAGCAATTTGATTAACTACAGTGGTTGGCAGCAGTTTTTTTTCTGCTTTAACACAAAGAAGGATTTGCCCATTAACGCGATGTACTAAATCTGCGTTTTCTTGTACGGGTGCCCAACCTATGCTGACAGGGTCTTGGCTACTACCGGGAGTAAAGGCTTGGCTAGCAATAGCGTCGTCAATGTGCTCGGCATCCCAGTCAGGATGGAGGCGAAAAAAGCGTAAATTTTTAAACCACATAATGCTGCAAGAAAATTTAAGAATAAAAAAGCATTGTACGCATAAATGCCAAGTGACGGGTAAGGGGTGGTACTTTTTACCTATGGTGAATAATGCGTACAGATAAAATAATGTAAATGCGCTAAGCTTAGGGTGCAAAATGAATCGTATCTATGCCAACATGTAGGCATAGAAAGTAGATATCTGTATATTTATACAGTATAATAGGTTTTTACTGGAATGGGGCATGCCCCTAACTCTAAAGGACATTTACATGGATGATAAGCGCAATAAAGCCATTGCTGCCGAACGCGAAAAAGCCTTAGCTGCTGCACTGTCTCAAATTGAAAAACAGTTTGGCAAAGGCTCCGTCATGCGCTACGGGGACAATCAGGTTGAGCATGATATTCAAGTTTGTTCCACTGGCTCTTTAGGTTTAGACATCGCTTTAGGGGTGGGAGGTCTACCTCGGGGTCGGGTCATTGAAATCTATGGCCCCGAATCCTCAGGTAAAACCACCCTGACGCTTGAAGTCATCGCAGAGATGCAAAAGCTAGGTGGTACATGTGCTTTTGTGGATGCTGAGCATGCGTTAGATGTTCAGTATGCCGCCAAGCTTGGTGTAAATTTAAATGATTTGCTTATTTCCCAACCCGATACGGGCGAGCAAGCGCTAGAGATTACAGATGCACTGGTGCGTTCCGGTTCGGTGGACTTAATTGTCGTAGACTCGGTAGCCGCTTTAACCCCCAAAGCCGAAATCGAAGGTGATATGGGTGATTCGCTACCGGGCTTGCAAGCTCGCCTCATGAGCCAAGCATTGCGTAAGCTTACTGCAACAATTAAACGTGCTAATTGCATGGTGATATTTATCAACCAAATTCGCATGAAAATTGGGGTGATGTTTGGCAGCCCTGAAACCACTACTGGTGGAAACGCGCTAAAATTTTACTCTTCTGTGCGCTTGGATATTCGCCGTATTGGTTCAATTAAGCGTGGCGATGAGGTGGTTGGTAACGAAACGCGGGTTAAAGTCGTTAAAAACAAAGTGGCTCCACCTTTTAAACAGGCTGAATTCGATATTATGTATGGGGGCGGCATCTCACGTGAAGGCGAGATCATTGACCTAGGGGTACAGGCGGGTATTGTGGACAAAGCAGGTGCTTGGTATAGCTACGAGGGCACACGCATTGGCCAAGGCAAAGACAATGCACGCGAATACCTTAAAGAGCATCCTCATATGGCGCGTGATATTGAAAACAAAGTACGAGCCCATCATGGCATTACATTGCTGGAGCCCGTAGAAGCTCCAGTAGCTTCTACCCCTGAAGCAAAGGCGGCGGAAGACGAAAAATAATATATGTCTGATTGGGAGTTTTTTCAGGATGACGAGAACTTTGAGCAGCTGGAAATCACCTCTGCTCAAACTCCGTCACCTGCACCGAAAAAAGCAGGTCCCTCACTGAAAGCCCGTGCGATCGACCTGCTTTCTAGGCGCGAGCATTCTCGTGTGGAGTTACGGCGCAAGCTATTACGCCACGCCGAGGATCCAGATCAGGTAGATAGCTTGCTCGATGAGCTTGCGCAACAAAATTGGCAATCCGATGAGCGCTTTGTGCGTAGTCATCTTAATCGACGCGCCAATAAATTTGGCACGTATCGCTTATTGCAAGAATTGCGTCAACATGGTGTAGATGAAAACCATATTCAAGCGGCACAGACTGACCTAAAAGAAACGGAGTTTGAGCGAGCTTATGACATCTGGGAACGGAAATTTGGCCAAGCGCCCACCGATCAAAAAGCCTATGCAAAACAATACCGTTTTATGGCAAACCGTGGATTTGGATCGGAGGTGTTACGCCGTATCTTAGAGCGCTTTAACGATTCCTTTTAAGTGCTGAAAACATGTCTGTTGGGCTTGTTCTAAAAACGCCACCATATAGTCTGCATCGCTATCTTCACTCCGTTTGGCTGCATAGAGTGTGCGCCAAATTCCATTTTCTCCCAATTTGGCCGTGCGTAGCCACGGGTTTTGTTGATATTCAGCTAAAGCCCAATTAGGAAGGCTGGCAACACCTCGTAAACTGGCGACCAGTTGCATAATGATGGGAGTTAGTTCTGCTTTGCGGATTTCCGCGGGTTCGATGTCGGCGGGATCTAAAAACTGGGTGAAAATATCTAAGCGTTGTTTTTCTACGGGATAAGTAATAAGTGTTTGATCTGCTAACTGCTCTGGTTCAATATAAGCATACGTGGCTAAAGGGTGTTTGGCAGCCATCACCAACACGAGCTCGTAGCGAAATAAAGGGGTGTAGTCGATTCCAGCCAGAGGTTGAGGGTCAGAGGTGATCACCATGTCTAAGTCACCGCGTAATAGCGCGGGCAATGGTGCAAAAGAAAAAGCGGCAGAAAGATCTAGGCTAACGTCAGGCCAATCGGCACGAAACTGATCCAAGGTGGGCATGAGCCATTGGAAACAAGAGTGGCAATCTATGGCTAAATAAAGCCGACCTGTACGACCAGCCGCTAAGCGTTGTAGTTCGCGTTCTGTTGCCCGAATTTTAGGTAGTACCTCGTCGGCAAGGGCCAAAATGCGCAAAGCTGCTGTTGTTAGGCGCGCTGGGCGTGTGCGTCGGTTTAACAGTTGTAATTTGAGTCGGACCTCTAGGTCGCGTAGCTGATGTGATAAAGCGGATTGGGTGACGTGCAAGGTTTCAGCCGCCTCTTGGAGGCTTCCGGTGGCACGAATAGCGCTCAGCGTTTCAAGATGACGAATTTCAAGCATGATTTTAGTTGAGTTTTATTCATATAGTGTTTGTGGGATTTGATTTTTTATTTTGGCATATATCCTAGACAATAGTAAGTATGGTTTGCTTAATTGCATTTTCCTTATTTGCTTATGGGGTTTAGGTATATGACTGTTTTTCATAATCTGGGTTTTCCGCGCATTGGTAAACAGCGCGAACTAAAAAAAGCGGTAGAGGCATATTGGAATCAAGAGCTGTCGCAAGAAGCTTTGCAACAAGAAGGCGCACGACTACGCCAAGCACATTGGCAGCTGCAACACGAGGCTGGGGTTAAATGGGTACCAGTGGGTGATTTTGCCTGGTATGACCACATTTTAGAGTGGACCACAACCTTAGGGGTGGTGCCGGCACGGTTTCAGCATCCAGTCGGAAGCAGTGTGGATTTGGATACGTTATTTCGGATGGCGCGTGGTCGAGCCCCTCAAGGGCAGCCTGCAGCCGCTTGCGAGATGACGAAGTGGTTTGATACGAATTATCACTACATTGTGCCAGAGTTAGAGGCGAATCAGTCTTTTTATCTTGCACGCGAAAGTTTATTTGATCAGGTGGCTGAAGCTCAGCAAGCCGGGTTTGAGGTTAAACCTGTGATTCCAGGACCATTAACATGGTTGTGGTTATCAAAAGGGGATAGTTTTAGTGAGGGGGCGGGGGATGTGGCTAAATTACAGCTATTACCTGCTTTGCTTACGGTGTATATAGAAATACTCGAACGCTTAGCAGCCCAGGGAGTGGAGTGGGTGCAAGTGGATGAGCCGGCTTTAGTACTGGACTTACCTCCTGCTTGGTTACAAGCCTATGCGACTGCTTATGAGCAGCTAGCACAAAGCCCTGTTAAATTACTGGTGGCGACTTATTTTGAAAGTATTGCGCATCATATTGATACGGTAAAACAGCTTCCTGTCGCTGGTTGGCATATTGATATTGTGCGCGCACCTCAACAGCTAAACGCTGTAGTAGAAGCCTTAGGGGCAGATCAGGTGCTGTCAGTAGGGGCGATTGATGGGCGTAATATTTGGCGTTCAGACCTGGATGCGTTAAGTCGCCAATTACAAGTGGTGCGTGCGCAGCTCGGATCGCGACTTTGGATCGCTCCTTCTTGTTCGTTGTTGCATGTGCCGGTGGATGTAAGCAGTGAAACGGGTCTAGATGAAGAATTAAAAAGCTGGCTGTCTTTTGCTGTGCAGAAACTGGAAGAGTTGCGCTTATTGACTGCGCTTTTAGAGGGGACGGTTTCGGACGCAGATCAGAAATATCTGCTTGCACAGAGATCTGCTTTGCAAAGTCGCGCACATTCAGCACGTACGCATAACCCTGAGCTGCGAGCGAAGCTGAAAAAAATAGATCAGATCTCACGTACTCGTACGCCTTTTGCTGAGCGTATTCACGTGCAACGAAAACATTTAAATTTGTCGGCTTTTCCCACTACAACTATTGGGTCTTTTCCACAAACCAAAGAAATACGTCAGTTACGACGCGATTGGCGAGAGGGGAATGTGAGCGATGCGGCGTATGAAAAAGCCATCCAAGCAGAGATTGAGCGCGTCATTCGCTTCCAAGAGGAAATAGGCATCGATGTGTTGGTGCATGGCGAGGCAGAACGTAATGACATGGTTGAGTATTTTGGTGAACTGCTTGCTGGTTTTGCTTTTACTCAAAATGGTTGGGTGCAAAGCTATGGTTCGCGTTGTGTCAAACCTCCGATTATTTTTGGTGATGTGTTACGTCCCGCGCCTATGACGGTGGCTTGGTCGGCTTATGCACAATCTCTAACAACGCTGCCAGTAAAAGGGATGTTGACTGGTCCGGTGACAATGCTGCAATGGTCTTTTGTGCGTGATGATCAGCCTCGCAAAGAGACATGCCAGCAGTTAGCGTTGGCTTTGCGTGATGAGGTATTAGATTTAGAGGCAGCGGGGATACAAGTTATTCAAATTGATGAGCCTGCAATTCGAGAAGGGCTGCCGCTGCGCCGTGCTGACTGGGAGGCCTATTTGCAATGGGCAGTGGATTGCTTCCGCCTTAGCACTAGTGGAGTAAAAGATAGTACGCAGATTCACACTCATATGTGTTATTCCGAGTTTAATGACATCATGCAAGCCATTGCGGCCATGGATGCGGATGTCATTACGATTGAAACCTCACGCTCTAATATGGAGTTGTTAGAGGCGTTTGAAGACTTTCATTACCCGAATGACATTGGCCCTGGCGTGTATGATATTCACTCGCCTAATATTCCACAGCAAGAGTGGATGGTTAGCTTAATGCAAAAAGCTGCACAAAAGCTCCCTGCAGAGCGATTATGGGTGAATCCTGATTGCGGCTTAAAAACGCGAGGTTGGCCTGAAACCCAGGCGGCTTTGCTAGAAATGGTTGCCGCTGCACGTTATTTACGCCAACACTTATAGCCTAAAGCTATAGGGTTAAAGCTTATTATGCCCCTTAGCCATGATATGGTCATGGAAAAGGGGTTTTTTTGTGGAATTCACTCTATAGGCTGACATATTGCTGACAAAAGTGAGGAAAATTGCAGCCTTAGGGGGTAGGTGCGTTATACTTAACTGGTTTTTGTTGTTTGTCTTTGCTTAGGTGTTTTCTGTATGTCTCTGTCAACCACATCAGTGAAACGCTCGCCTTTACATAAACGGGCTGTGACCGTAGAGGTATTTGAGCGAGAGGATGGTCTGTGGGATCTAGATGCTGTCTTGGTTGACACCAAATCGTATGATTTTCCCCTATTCGAAGGTGGGGTACATCCCGCAGGGCAGCCGGTTCACCATATGCTGTTGCGCATTACTATCGACGACAGTTACACCATTGTAGATGCCGCGGTTCAATACGAAGCGGCGCCTTATAAAATCTGTGCCACTATCGCTGATGACTATCGGCAATTGATCGGTCTAAATCTCTTACGTGGATTTAGGCACGATGTGCGTGCGCGTTTGGCGGGGCGATATGGTTGTACGCATATGACAGAACTTACGAATGTCTTGCCTACTGCTGCGGTGCAGGGGATTGCTACTCGCTTGAATCGAATCAAGGCAACAACACAGCAGCAGGATAAACGCCCATTTCATATTGATGGGTGTCATGCCTTACGTGCAGATGGTGATATTGTTCGGGTTTACTATCCTAAGTGGTACGAGAAGCCCGATACGTAGTGTTTTTGCTTGTTTGTTGCAACGCAGCAAATGAGCAATTTTTTTAATGTGTTCTTAGACTGACAGGTACTAAATGAAAATTCATGAATATCAGGGCAAAGCACTGTTAAGAAAGTACGGTGTAGCGGTGCCAGAAGGCATTCCTGCATTTTCCGTCGATGAAGCAGTTGCTGCGGCCGAAAAGCTAGGGGGCCCAGTTTGGGTTGTTAAAGCGCAAATTCATGCCGGCGGTCGTGGTATGGGTGGCGGGGTGAAATTAGCTCGCTCAATGGACGAGGTTAAGCAACTCGCTAACGAAATTCTTGGGATGCAGCTGGTCACACACCAAACCGGTCCCGAGGGACAAAAAGTACGTCGTTTGCTTATTGAAGACGGCGCGGATATTAAAAAAGAATACTACGTAGGTATTGTGACGGATCGTGAGTCGCAGCGCGTATGCGTGATGGCCTCTGCCGAAGGTGGTATGGAAATCGAAGAGGTAGCGGCCACTCATCCTGAGAAAATTCTCAAGGTTTTTGTGGATCCAGCTACGGGCCTAACTACCGAAGAAGCCATGGGTCTTGCAGCAGGGATTGGTATTCCTGAGGCTTCGCAAGCACAAGCAGCCGATCAGTTCAAAAAACTGTATCAGGCTTACTGGGATACCGATGCTTCGTTGGCTGAAATCAACCCATTGATTTTGACTGGCTCGGGCGACATCATGGCGTTGGATGCAAAATTCAACTTTGATACGAACGCACTGTTCCGTCAGCCTGAAATCCTTGAGTACCGTGACTTAGACGAAGAAGATCCTGCAGAAGTAGAGGCCAGCAAATTTGATTTGGCCTATATCCAACTGGATGGCAATATCGGTTGTTTGGTGAACGGCGCTGGTTTGGCGATGGCAACCATGGATACCATTAAGCTATTTGGTGGTGAGCCTGCAAACTTCTTGGACGTTGGTGGTGGTGCTACCGCAGAAAAAGTGACTGAAGCTTTTAAAATCATGTTGAAAAACGATGATGTGAAAGCCATTTTAGTGAATATTTTTGGCGGTATTATGCGCTGTGATGTGATTGCCGAAGGGGTAATCGCAGCGTGCAAGGCGGTGAACTTAGATGTGCCTCTTGTGGTACGTATGAAAGGAACCAACGAAGAGCAAGGTAAGAAAATGTTGGCCGAGTCTGGTTTACCTATCATTAGTGCTGACACCATGGCCGAAGCAGCAACCAAAGTTGTGGCGGCTGCCAAATAACCGGAAAGGATTTATTTCATGTCAATTCTAATTAATAAAGATACCAAGGTCATTACACAAGGTATTACAGGTAAAACCGGTCAGTTCCATACACGTATGTGCCGTGAGTATGGTAACGGGATGGAAGCTTTTGTAGCGGGCGTAAACCCTCGTCGTGCTGGTGAAGACTTTGAAGGGGTACCTATTTACGCCACCGTTAAAGAAGCCAAAGCAGAAACCGGTGCGACCGTTTCGGTCATTTATGTTCCTCCTGCTGGTGCTGCGGATGCTATCTGGGAAGCCGTGGACGCGGATTTGGATTTAGTAATTTGTATTACTGAAGGGATTCCGGTGCGCGACATGCTCGAAGTACGCAATCGCATGCGTGCAGAGAACAAGAAAACGTTACTGCTTGGACCAAACTGCCCTGGTTTGATTGTTCCTGATGAGTTGAAAATCGGGATTATGCCGGGTCATATCCATCGTAAGGGTCGTATTGGTGTGGTGAGCCGCTCTGGTACATTAACTTATGAGGCTGTTGCTCAACTGACAGAGCTTGGCTTGGGCCAGTCCGCTGCGGTTGGTATTGGTGGCGACCCCATTAATGGTTTGAAGCATATTGATGTGCTGAAAATGTTTAATGATGATCCGGATACGGATGCGGTCATCATGATTGGTGAAATCGGTGGTCCAGATGAGGTAAATGCAGCTCGTTGGGCCAAAGACAACATGACTAAACCGATTGTGGGCTTTATTGCGGGTGTGACAGCTCCAGCAGGAAAGCGCATGGGTCATGCGGGGGCGTTGATTTCCGGTGGCGAAGACACGGCCGATGCGAAATTAGCAGTGATGGAAGAGTGCGGTATTAAAACCACACGTGATCCATCAGAAATGGGCAAATTACTTAAATCTATTTTGTAATTTGACGAGCTAGCAAAAAGCCCAGCGTATATACGCTGGGCTTTTTGCTTGGATGACAAGAAAGTTAGTTTTGCTCTAACAAGCGTTGTGCTTCGATACGAACCCGTTCTGGTGCCGTGCCCCCGATGTGGTTGCGTGCTGCTACTGAACCCTCTAGGGTAAGCACATCAAAAACATCATTTTCGATAGAAGGGTGAAAAGCTTGTAATGCTTCTAGGCTTAAATCGGCTAAATCGCAGCCTTTTTGTTCGCACTCGCGCACAGCCAGGGCAACGGTTTCGTGAGCATCACGAAATGG
>NZ_JASLIX010000101.1:0-22873 GCF_030152715.1 Paenalcaligenes sp. | reverse complement strand
CCTTTAGCCACCAGTGATACGATCCCATAATCACGACTGAACATTTGAGCAATGAGCGAGCTTTCTTTCCAGGGCGTCGCATGTAAAAGATAACTGGCGGCTTCGTTAACTCGCTGCCTTTTACTCATGCCCTAGTTCACGTAGAGTTGCCTCTCGCTCTGTCCAGCCTCTGCGTACTTTGACATAGACATCCAAAAACACCGGTTTGTCTAAAAGGTTTTTAATATCTTGACGTGCCTCCGAAGCAATACGCTTCATGTGCATCCCATTTGCGCCTAGCAAAATAGGACGGTGGCTTTCACGCTCTACTAACACACAGGCCGAAATCCGCGCCCCCTGCTCATTTTCCTCCCACTGTTCGATCATCACCGCGCAGCCATAAGGCAACTCATCGCCCACTAAACGGAAGATTTTCTCACGCAATAGCTCGGCGGCAATAAAACGCATGGACCGATCTGTAATCATGTCCTCTTCGAACATGGGCTCATTCTCGGGTAGGTATTTAGCCACCTCATCTAGCAAAGCATCTAACTGGATATGCCGCTCTGCACTAATAGGTATCACCGCCGCATAGGGGTATTTTTCTGCGCATTGCGCAATATAAGGTAATAAGTCGGTTTTATTTTTCAGCAGGTCTACCTTATTGATCACGAGTATCACGTTGGCATCTTTAGGAAAAAGCGGGAGTAGTTGCTCATCACCCGCGTTCCATTTACCGGCCTCGACCACATGTAGCACCACATCCACATCGGTTAAAGACTGGGTCACCACTCGATTCATCATGCGGTTCATCAACCCGCCATGGCGCGTCTGAAAACCCGGTGTGTCAACAAAAACAAACTGCTCATTTTCTCGTGTTAATACACTATTGATCCGATGTCGTGTCGTCTGCGCTTTGCGCGACACAATAGAAATTTTAGCGCCAACCAAGGCGTTGGTTAACGTAGATTTTCCCACATTCGGACGCCCGACAATGGTCACAAATCCACATTTATAATCAGTAGTAAAAGTCATAGTAATTAAATGATCAATGACGTCGGCGGGCAGAGCGCGAGGTTTTTAAAGGCTCAATAGCTTCTACACGCTCAATCGCTTGTAAGGCAGCGGCTTGTTCAGCAGCACGGCGACTATTGCCACTGGCTTGCACCACAATATCGAGTTTATCGATGCGGCACTCAACATCAAACACCTGACTATGTGCAGCACCATGTGTTGCTACCACTAAATACACCGGCAAATCCAAACGGCGCCCTTGAAGCATTTCTTGGAGCAAGGTTTTAGGATCTTTACCTAGTGTTTTAGGGTCAACGGTTAACAAAATTGGCTCATACTGACGACTGATCACATAGGCAGCCGCCTCAAACCCGCCATCTAAGTAAACTGCGCCAAAAACAGCCTCCAGCGCATCCGATAAAATAGATGGCCGTCTAAATCCACCACTTTTCAGTTCGCCTTCGCCCAGACGTAAAAAATCCGATAAGTTTAATTTTTGGGCAATTTCTGCCAGAGTTGATTGCTTGACTAAATTGGCTCGTATCCGCGACAAATCACCTTCATCGATACGATCAAACTGCTTATACAACAAAGAAGCCACCACAAAATTCAGTACCGAATCCCCAAGGAATTCTAAACGCTCATTGTGCTTGGCATTATGACTACGATGCGTCACCGCCTGCTCTAACAGAGCAGGATTAGTAAAATGATAATCGATGGCGTCTTCTAAACGAGATAACCGTGCTGCCATTAGTGGAATCGTCCTATACGACCGGGTTCGCTAAAATTCATCCAGATAAAAAACGCGCGACCCACTACATTTTCATCTGGAACAAAACCCCAATATCGACTATCTAAACTATTGTCACGATTATCCCCCATGACAAAATAATGGCCTTCGGGCACGATGCACTGTATTGCTTGGCGCCCGTAGTCACAGTTATCTAGATAAGGAAAACGTACGATAGGCATGTAGTCTTGGTTTTGCTGTGTATTGACTAGAACCTGATGGGGCTGTGAACCCAGCTGCTCCGTATACTGAGCAACATAGTTATGGCGATCCGGCTCAAAATACTGCCCAGACGGCGTTAAATTAACCGCTTTATCGTTCACATACAGCTGATTGCCCTCGTAGCGCACCACATCTCCAGGCACACCTACTACACGCTTAATATAGTCAATACTGGTATCAACAGGATAACGAAATACCAGTACATCCCCTGCTTTGGGGTCTGACAAAGGAATCACCTTTTTGTTTATGACAGGTATACGTATACCGTATTGATACTTATTAACTAAAATAAAATCCCCGCTTTGTAAAGTAGGAAGCATCGAACCTGAGGGAATGCGAAACGGCTCAAAGATAAAAGAGCGTAATACAAAGACAAAGAGAATAACGGGGAAAAAGCTCACCCCGTACTCTACCCACCAAGGCATTTTGCCAGCTTTTGCGCGGGCTTCCTCTTTAAGTTGTTGCTGCTGCTCCGTGCTGAGCCCCGGCACATAAGGGACATTGGCAGCGGCCGCCTCAGCGCGCTGACGCCGCTTTGCAGCTAGTGAATATCGATCCCAGAACCAAACAATTCCAGTAATCACCAACAAAATAAATAAAATGAGGGAAAAGTCCCAACGCATAAGTGGCACCGTTTATTAATTGTCTTCGACTTGTAAAATCGCTAAGAAAGCCTCTTGTGGAATCTCCACATTACCGACTTGCTTCATGCGTTTTTTACCTTCTTTTTGTTTTTCAAGCAGCTTTTTCTTACGTGAAATATCGCCACCATAACACTTGGCGAGTACGTTTTTACGCAAGGCTTTAACGTTTTCACGAGCAATTACCTCGGCCCCAATAGCGGCTTGAATCGCAATATCAAACATCTGACGTGGAATGAGGCCACGCATCTTAGACACCACCTCGCGCCCACGATAACGTGCACTTTGACGGTGCACAATCATCGATAGAGCATCGACGCGGTCTCCGTTAATTAACAGATCCACTTTAACTACATCCGCAGCACGATATTCAAGGAATTCATAATCCATCGATGCATAGCCACGCGACACCGATTTTAAACGGTCAAAGAAATCCAACACAATCTCTGCTAAAGGGATCTCATAGACCAAACTGACCTGACGCCCTAAGTAGGTCATATTAAGCTGCACCCCACGCTTTTGATTACAAAGCGTCATCACGGGCCCCACATATTCTTGCGGCATCAAGAGAGTGACCTCAACAATGGGTTCACGTATCTCGGCGATTTGGCCTACCTCGGGCATCCGTGAAGGGCTATCAATCATGAGCACTTCGCCATCATTGCGCTGTACCTCATAAACCACCGAAGGCGCGGTGGTGATGATATCCATATCGAACTCACGCTCTAAGCGCTCTTGCACGATTTCTAAATGCAGCAGTCCCAAAAATCCGCAACGAAAACCAAAACCTAGCGCTTGAGAAACCTCGGGCTCAAACATCAATGAGGCATCATTTAGCTTCAGCTTTTCTAAGGAGTCACGCAACTGATCGTACTCACTACTTTCAACAGGGTACACCCCAGCAAAAACCTGTGGTTTGACCTCTTTAAAGCCTGGCAAAGGAGTATCAGCCGCTTTATTACCACTGTGCGTAATCGTATCCCCTACCTTGGCCTGCTCTAGCTCTTTAATCCCAGTGACGACAAAGCCGACCTCTCCTGCAGCCAATTGCTCGACAGGCGTGGATTTTGGTGTAAACATGCCAATTTGCTCACAAATATGCTGTGAGTGATTCGACATGAGCTGGATTTTATCGCGGTGTTTCAGTACGCCATTCACGATACGCACTAACATAACCACGCCCACATAGTTATCAAACCACGAGTCAATGATCAATGCTTGCAACGGTGCATCGGGATCCCCTTTAGGAGCGGGGATATGCGTCACAATGGCTTCCAAAATATCATCAATACCCTGACCCGTTTTAGCACTCGCCTCGATGGCTTCAGAGGCATCAATACCAATCACGTCTTCAATTTCTTGACGGGCTGCATCTGGATCGGCTGATGGTAAATCAATTTTATTTAATACGGGGATGACTTCTAAGTCTTGCTCCAATGCGGTGTAGCAGGTCGCAACCGTTTGAGCTTCTACCCCTTGCGATGCATCCACCACCAATAACGCGCCCTCACACGCTTGCAGTGAGCGACTCACCTCATAAGAGAAGTCCACGTGCCCAGGAGTATCGATAAGATTGATGCGATACTCTTTACCATCTTTGGCCTTATATTTAAGGGCAGCGGTTTGTGCTTTAATCGTAATCCCACGTTCACGCTCAATATCCATCGAGTCTAAAACCTGAGTGGACATTTCACGATCCTCTAGCCCCCCACAGCGCTGAATTAGGCGGTCGGCCAGGGTAGATTTACCATGGTCAATATGAGCGATAATAGAAAAGTTGCGGATAAGATCCATAGACCTAAATAAAAAAACAACCGGTTAATCGGAGCCAGCTGAAAATACAAAAAAGGGGCGCCCAGAGCGCCCCTAGAAGGCTAAATTGTGATTTAGCCTTTTTGTACGGGTTATTTGGTTGGTTTTACCAATACCCATTGGGCATTATTACCACGAACAACTAAAAGTGCCGCGTTTTTTCCTGCTGATAACGATTTTACAATGCGTTGATAACTGCTGGCATCTAAATCATCGTGATTATTAATTTGTAAAATAATATCACCTTCGGCAATACCGGATTGGGCAGCCGGCGCACTCGCCGCTTTTACCTTGATACCCGAATCTACCCCTAAGCGTTGTTTATCTGCATCAGATAGGTTTTCAACTACCAATCCCAAGCGATCAACATCCGTTTTTGATTCTGGGGCTTTAGCAACGCTAGTACCTGTGGTGAGCTCACCAACTTCGGTTTTTAGGGTAATGGATTTTCCTTTGCGCCAAACCTCGACATCAACCTTAGAGCCTGGTTTTGCCGCACCAACAATGCGCGGTAAATCGCTCATTTGTTTGATCTCTTTGTCACCAAAACGCAAGATCACATCCCCATTACGAATACCGGCTTTGGCGGCAGGCCCGTTTTCTTCGATATTGCTAACTAAGGCCCCTTTATTATCGGGTAAACCTAAGGCTTTAGCCACGTCTTCACTTACATCCGTGATTTGCACCCCTATTCTACCGCGAGTGACCTTACCGTGGGATTTTAACTGATCCACGACATTCATGGCCTCATCAATAGGGATAGCTAAAGAAATCCCCATAAAGCCGCCACTACGTGAAATGATCTGGGAGTTAACCCCAACCACTTCTCCTGATAAATTTAATAGCGGTCCGCCGGAGTTTCCAGGATTCACCGCCACATCGGTTTGAATAAAAGGCAGATAATCCCCGGTATCTCGATTAATAGCACTCACCACCCCTACTGTAACAGTGGAATCCAAACCAAAAGGCGATCCAATTGCCATCACCCATTGCCCTTTTTTTAAATTAGAGGGGCTACCAATTTTAAGTGGCGATAGATTTTTAGCATCAACTTTGATTAAAGCAATATCCGTACGTTCATCGGCGCCAATAACCTTTGCTTTGTACTCTTTGCCATCCACCAACGTGACAAAAATGTCTTTGGCATCCGCAATCACATGATTATTCGTCAATATATAACCATCTGCGGAAATGACAAAGCCAGAACCGACCCCTCGTGGCACCACACGCTCTTCGGCTTGTGGGGCTCGACGATGAGGGTTACTAGGCGCTGGCATAAAGTCTGGCCCAAAGAACCAGCGAAATAAATCATATGGATCCCCACTACCCATAGGGGAACGCACTGGAATGCTTTCTGTAGTACGGATATTTACAACAGATTTTTCTGTTTTTTCTACGATCTGACTAAAATCAGGTAACACCACAGCTGGGGCCGCCGCTTGTGCCATCGCTGGTGTCTGCATACCCAAGCCCAGTGTTACAGCCACGCATAAACTGCTTAAAACACGCGATAAACGTTTAGTGCGAATTTGCATTAGATGCACTCCGTGAGTTGTTTTTATTTAGCAACTGGAACAAATTCAGTATTGTTCCCGAGATAATGTAAAGTTTCTAAAGGGACCTCGCCCGTGGCAGTTAACCAAAAATCACCAATCCGTTTTCTATATAAATGAATACTACCTTTACGTGAGCCCGGATCGGCTTTCAGCCGCTGACTAAATGCATCCACAGGCTCAATAAATACAGAAATAGACGCTAACCCATCAGACAACACAAGCTGAGCCACCTGGCGCTCACTACGGATAAAACGTGTAATTTGCGTTACCGGCTCAAAACCTGCCGGATAAGGAATACGCCAACCCTGAGCCATCAGATCGGTTTTCTCCATATGAGCAGCAATCACTTTCCAGTCATTGTACTTCCAAGAGGACTGCAGTGCATCTACCTCGACATTTTGACCAATCTGCACACTCGCAAAACTGACTTGATTGATGACTTTGTTATTTATATGGGTGGCAATGGTCTGAGATTTCAAGAGCAAATGATGCGTTTTATCTACGCAAAACCGATACCCATACCGCCATTGATCAACCGGTATTAACAAGTAATCTTGGCACTCACGCCCTGCGACTCGTTGAATATCGCCTTTTTCAAATTGATAAAAATCTTCGATTGACGCAGACTCTGCTGTGAGCAACGCAGGAAAACGGTCATTTTTAGGTTTTTCCAGAATAATGGTTTTTTGCTCGGGAATTAAACACTGCGTAACATCATTTACCCGAATAAACTCACGCTCAATCCCATCTAAAACAGTTAAGCGCTCATGTTCACCCGTGCCATCAATCACATGCACCAAATGCATAGACTCCGTACCAGAGGGATTGCTGTAACTAATGACACCCGAATAATCAAGCTGGCGAGCGGCTTGCTGGACCTGTCGTAAAATATCGCTCACCGACACTGGCTCTGCCTGCGCCGTTAACGCTAACAGTACCCCTCCTAGGCAAGCTAAAAATACTTTCATGCTACTGCCCTACCGAATACGATACATAACTCGCCGGCCCGGCTCCTGCTAATGAGCGATGTGCATCAATATAATCAGCCCACAGCTCATCTGCACTCGCTAACACCGGCGTTACCTCGTCGATGGGTTCGGGTTGTAGGACCCACAAAGAAGCCACCAGCGCCGCACTAATGGCCGCTGCAGGCAAGCCCCAACGTTTCCATTTTGTGATTTTTAGGGCGTTAGGCGCAAATACAATCGGTTCCTCATCAATTGCTTTCGCTACGCGCGCATAAAACAAATCAGAAGGCTCTACGGCTAAATCCTCACTGCGCAACACATCACCAATTAAATGGTAATTTTCCCAAAGCTGGCGTCCATAAGGAGAATCCAGCTGGTCAACATCGGAGGGCAACTCCCCGTCCATCCACAACGAGACCGACTCCTCCAAACTATATTGCTTAAACTCATCTTGGTTGTGGTGTTTTTTCGCCTGCATGCTGTTTCCTTAGTTAGTCCCTTCTCGAACCTTGCGTAGTTTCTCTGCAATCGCTTCACGCGCCCGAAAAATGCGTGAGCGCACCGTACCAATAGGACAATCCATCGTCTGTGCGATATCCTCGTAGCTGAGACCTTCGATTTCACGCAATAATATAGCCGTACGTAATTCAGGTGCTAACTCGTTAATTGCTGTTTTCACTGCGCTCGCTACCTGACGGCTAACTAATTCTGACTCAGGGGTGTTGATATCAGTTAGAGTGTCTAAAGCACTAAAAGTTTCCCCATCCTCGTTCTGATATTCGTTGAGTAACAGGGGGCGCCTGCCATTAGCTACCTGCCAATTGCGTGCGGAGTTAATCGCAATACGATATAACCATGTATAAAAATTACTATCCCCTCTGAACTGCGGTAGAGCACGATACGCTTTAATAAAGGTTTCTTGTGCCACATCCTCGACCTCGGCAGGATCACTAATCATACGAGCAAGCAAGCGCATAATACGTCGTTGGTATTTTAAAACAAGCAAATCAAAAGCACGCTTATTGCCTTGCTGTACCTGATGGACCAAATCTTTATCTACATCATGACTCATATAGGATCTGCCAAAGAGGCCTGTTGATTAAGAAGCTGATAATAGCGTAAATGGATATGCGCTTGCCTCCATATTTCTGGGGTTACAGCACTACGCCAAAGCGTGAAGTAGTGTGTCTTGTGCGGAAAGGTCCGATACCTATATTGAAATCGAACTACAACTGGACTATACCAGACATGCGTCACAACAATAGGGCTATTTGAAGAAAGAAGAAATGCCAGAGAAGGATCTAGATTTTGTAAAGTGAGTGCATGCTGTTGGCGCCACAAAAGATAAGCACCTGCGCTCAACACCCATGCGGCAACTATTGCATACAGCCACCAAGCATAACCCCAGCGCAACCAAAGCCAACCACAAACAGTGAGCACTAGCCCATAAAAGAGCAATCCCAGCACGATCACGCGTAAAGAAATACCCGTGAAGCTGTGCTGGGATAGTAAGCGCATGGCTTAATCCAGACGACGCACCACCATGGTGCCGTTTGTGCCTCCAAACCCAAACGAATTGGAGACGGCCACATTGATTTTGGTCTCTCGTGCTTGATTGGCGCAATAGTCCAAATCGCACTCAGGATCCTGATTGAAAATATTAATGGTAGGAGGAGAAACCTGATTGTATAAAGCCAGTGTTGTGAAGACAGCTTCGATCCCACCTGCCGCGCCGAGCAAATGCCCAGTCATCGATTTGGTGGAGTTAACAATCACATTTTTGGCGTGATCACCCAGAGCGAGTTTAATCGCTACGGTTTCATTGATATCACCAAGTGGGGTAGAGGTTCCGTGAGCGTTAATATAATCGACTTCGTCCACATTAATCCCACCATTACGTAAGGCATTCAGCATACCACGGCGTGGGCCATCGCTATCGGGCATTGTAATATGATGCGCATCCGAGCTCATGCCATAGCCAACGAACTCGCCATAGATGCGAGCGCCACGCTTTTTCGCATGCTCGTATTCCTCGAGCACCAATACCCCAGCGCCCTCGCCCATTACAAAACCGTCTCGATCGGTATCCCAAGGACGCGAAGCCGTTTCTGGGTCATCGTTGCGCGTAGAAAGCGCACGCATGGCAGCAAAACCACCAATTCCCAGTGGGGATACGGTCGCCTCAGCCCCCCCAGCTACCATCACATCGGCATCGCCGTATTCAATCAAGCGCGCTGCATCACCAATAGAATGTAAGCCAGTGGTACATGCTGACACTACGGCATAGCTAGGACCTTTTAGCCCTAAAAGAATAGAAAGCTGCCCTGACACCAAGTTCACCAAAGAACCTGGCACAAAGAAAGGGGATATACGGCGCGGGCCACGTTCGAGGTAATCGGATTGTGTGGCCTCGATACGAGGTAAACCGCCAATCCCCGAGCCAACAATCACACCAATACGGTCGGCGTTGTCCTCGGTGACTTCTAGGCCAGCATCACGCCACGCCTGTACCCCAGCAGCAATACCATAATGGATAAAAGTATCCATTTGTTTGGCTTCTTTCGCTGAGATGTACTGCGTGACATCAAAATCTTTAACCTCACCCGCAATTTGGGCTGTGAGAGCCGAGGGATCAAAACGCGTAATACGCCCGATGCCTGAACGCCCATTAACGATGTTATCCCATGCGGTGGAAATATCGTTGCCTACAGGGGAAACAATACCCAGACCGGTAATTACGACACGTCGTTTCACGGATGACTCCTAAATACAAAAAAAGCGGTTCGTAGCGAATGACCCACGCTATGCTCCTAAGAATAGGTAAAGGGGCTAGTGTATCATTCTCTGTAAACCGCCTTGAGCTAAGGGGCAAGCCAAGCAGAAACTAAGCCTGCCCACACCCAGGTTTGAAATTACTGCTCGCTGTTAGCGTTAATATAGTTAACAGCTTGCTGAACCGTCGTGATTTTCTCAGCTTCTTCGTCTGGGATTTCGGTTTCGAATTCGTCTTCGAGCGCCATCACGAGCTCGACCATGTCGAGCGAGTCGGCACCGAGGTCGTCAAGAAAAGAAGATTCGTTCTTGATCTCGGCTTCGTTGACGCCAAGTTGTTCAGCGACGATCTTCTTGACGCGCTGTTCGATGCTTTCCATGCAGATTCTCCAAATTGGGGGTTAATTCCCACAAATTATAGCCAAACAAACACAAAGGGTGCAGGCTATGACCAAAAACGGCAATATCGGTTGTCTTTGAGTTCAAAGGCAAACTGATATGCCCCTTAAAAAATAGTAAAGTACGTAATTTAACCTTAGATGAGCTTTTCGCCAAGCCCTTTACATATACATACCACCATTAACATGCAAGGTAGTCCCTGTAATGTAATCGGCTTGAGGACCAGCCAAAAAGGCTACAGCATTCGCAATATCTTGGCTTTGCCCCAAACGCCCTAGGGGGATTTGGGTAAGTAAAGCGGCCTGTTGGTCCTCTGAAAGTGCACGCGTCATATCGGTATCGATAAAACCCGGAGCAACACAGTTGACCGTAATATTGCGACTGCCTAATTCACGCGCCAGAGCACGCGACATCCCAGCTACACCAGCTTTAGCCGCCGCGTAGTTGGCTTGCCCAGGGTTGCCGCTATAGCCAACCACTGAGCTGATGTTTATTATACGACCCCAGCGGGCTTTCATCATAGGACGAATAACCGCACGACTTAAGCGGAATACAGCCCGTAGGTTAGTGTTAAGTACCGCATCAAAATCGTCGTCTTTGAGACGCATAGCAAGGTTATCACGAGTGATCCCTGCATTGTTTACCAGTATATGAGGACCACCCTCTTTAGACAATTGGGCAATTAAGTCATCACAAGCTTGGTCATCGTTTACGTCAAGCTGTACACCGCGCCCTGTTTCACTGTTTAAATAAGCGGTAATTGCATCAGCACCAGCCTGCGTGGTCGCTGTGCCAATAACCTGAGCACCTAGCGACTGCAGCTCCAAAGCAATGGCTTGACCGATACCACGGGAGGCCCCTGTCACTAAAGCAATTTTTCCGGCTAATGGGGTAGTTGTCATATTATGCGTTTAACTGATTAAATGTCTGTTCAAGTGAGGCGGGGTCCTGAATAGAGAACACCTGAATTTCTTTGTCTATGCGCTTAATTAGCCCAGATAGCACCTTGCCGGGACCACATTCTACAATATGAGTCACTCCCTGATCACGCATTTTCTGAATGGTTTGCACCCAGCGTACAGGTTGCCATGCTTGGCGCACTAAAGCCGACTTAATCGCATCGATCTCTACGGGCATCTCTACATCCACGTTATTGATGACCGGTATACGAGGACTATGCATTTGAATTTGATCTAGGGCTTGCTCAAGTATTTTTGACGCTGGCTCGATTAAGCTGGAATGAAAGGGGGCAGACACAGGCAATAACATAGCACGCCTTGCTCCCGCAGACTTTGCGATTTCGCAAGCACGCTCAACGGCCTCTTTGTGCCCTGCAATCACAATCTGCCCAGGTGCATTAAAGTTAACTGGCTCTACGACTTGGCCTTGGGCTGCCAGCGAACATACGTCTTGAATTTGTTGATCATCAAGATTCAAAACCGCAGCCATTGCCCCAACCCCTACGGGTACAGCGTCCTGCATAGCATTAGCACGAATACGAACAAGCTTAACCGCATCGGCTAAATCAAACACGCCAGCCGCGGTTAGCGCAGAGTATTCCCCTAAGCTGTGCCCTGCTACCATGTCCGGCAAAGCCCCACCAGCCTCTATCCATGCCCTAAACATAGCTACTGCAGCCAGAAGCATGGCAGGCTGAGTATTTGTTGTAAGATTTAAATCTGTGTCGGGACCCTGAGCAATTAAAGCGCCTAAATCCTGCCCTAAAGCCTGATTGGCGGTTGTAATGGCCTGCTGCACTACGGTATGGTCTGCCCATGCATCGAGCATGCCTACCGTTTGTGAACCTTGTCCTGGGAAAACAAATGCGATTTTCATAGTGTTATTGTGAATGAATGAAGTTGCCGTCAAGCCTAACACAAAAAAACTACATGCGCGCTAGGATAGAACCCCAAGTAAAACCACCACCTACCCCCTGCATCAGCACCACCTGACCCGCTTGAATGCGCCCATCTTTACGTGCGGCATCTAAGGCCAGCGGCACACTGGCTGCTGAAGTATTGGCATGTTTATCTAGAGTTATGACCACTTTTTCAGAGGGCATACCTAATTTGCGCCCAATGAAGTTAATAATGCGCACATTCGCTTGGTGCGGCACCATCCAGTCGATTTGCTCTAAGGTCAAACCGGCTTGCTCGGCTACCTCTTGCGCTGACTTAGTCAGTGCATTCACCGCAAACTTGAATACGGCTTGGCCATCCATACGTAAAAAAGGGTCTCCTATGACTTCACCATAAGAAACATTACCCGCCGTACAAAGAATATGGTTTTGGCTCCCATCGGCATTAAGCTTAGCAGCTAATAAGCCCGGCTCTGATGACTGGGTAAGCACCACCGCCCCCGCACCATCGCCAAAAAGCACGCACGTGCCACGATCTTTCCAGTCCAATATGCTGGAAAACACCTCGGCACCAATGACTAATGCTGTTTTCGCCACCCCAGCTTTAATCAGAGCATCCGCTGTTGTTAACGCATATACAAAACCACTACAAACCGCCTGTACATCAAAAGCTGCCCCACCAGATATACCTAATTGGCTCTGAACCAAACATGCCGTACTAGGGAAAATATGATCTGGGGTTGAAGTAGCAACAATGATTAAGTCTACCTCTGCGGCATGGATACCGGCATCGTTAATCGCTGCTCGCGCTGCATGCGTCGCCAGCTGACTAGAAGTGACACCACGATCCGCTAAGTGACGCTGACGAATACCCGTACGTTCTGTAATCCACGCGTCCGAGGTCTCCACCCCCTGCTGGGCTAGCTGCGCAGCAAGATCATCATTAGAGACAACACGAGGGGGTAAATAAGCCCCTGTCCCGATTATTTTGGTATATGGCATAGCAAGTAGTCCTTGAAGATGCTTAGAGCGCGGATTCAGGGTGCGGATCGACAGCAACCGTCTCGTCGTTTTGGGCCTCGAGGCGAAGCCGTAGATTTTGAATGGCCTCGTTGATACCTGCTAGCAAACCATGTTTCGAGGCATCACGAGCGCGCTGCAAAGCATATCCAAACGCATAAGCATCCGCTGAGCCGTGGCTTTTTATTACAATCCCACGCAAGCCGAGCAAAGCGGCTCCGTTATAACGACGGTTATCGACACGGTCGCCTAAGCGATTTAAAACGGGTTTTGCCACTAAGCCGGCCGCCATAGATAAACTGTTGCGCGTGAATTCTTCTCGTAACATCGAGGCGACCATTTTGGCTAGCCCTTCTAGGGATTTCAAAACCACATTGCCGACAAAACCGTCACATACAATGACATCCACAGTACCTTTACAGATGTCATCGCCCTCTACGTTACCATAGAAGTTCAAACCGCTATGGCGCAGGAGCTCTGAAGCCTGTTTTACGACCTCGTTGCCTTTGATGACTTCTTCGCCGATATTAAGCAAACCGATGGAAGGACTAGGATGTTTATCCACAATCGAAGCTAATGCTGAACCCATCATGGCAAACTGCAACAAATGCTCTGCTGTGCAGTCTACATTTGCTCCTAAGTCGAGCATGAGAGTAGCACCGCCCTTTTGGTTGGGGATAGAGGTAGCAATGGCAGGACGACTGATTCCATCGAGTGTTTTCAACACATAGCGAGAAATCGCCATCCACGCGCCGGTGTTTCCGGCAGAGATACATGCATCAGCCTGCCCGTCTTTGACGAGCTGCGCTGCTACACGCATAGAAGAATCTTTTTTGCGCCGTAACGCGACCTCTACCGCATCGTCCATAGTAACGATCTCTGAGGCGTGTACGATTTGATACCAGTCACGACTTATGGAGCCATGGCTAGCTAAGGCTTCAGCTATACGAGCCTCATCGCCCACTAATAAGCAATACACATCATCATATTGCGAGGCAAACTGTATCGCAGCGGGAATAGTGACGGCTAAGCCGATATCCCCGCCCATACAGTCAATGGCGATACGAACGGATTGTTTTGACATGAGAAATGCTACGGCGCAACAAACGAAGACTGATTACGTCAATTAATCGTCGTTTTTTGTTTGTAGCACTTTGCGACCGCGGTAAACACCGTTAGGGCTGATATGGTGACGCAAGTGCAATTCGCCAGTGGTTGGCTCGATTGCGGTAGCAGGACCGGTTAAGGCATCGTGAGAACGACGCATGCCACGACGAGACGGGCTCTTTTTATTTTGCTGAACAGCCATGATGACTCCTGTACACAGAGCAGATCAACAATGACCAGCCCCGTAAATGAAAAAATAAAGTTACGATTTTTTTAATTGGCTGAGGACGGCAAAAGGATTGGGTTTTTCGTCTTCGGCCTCTTCGCTTTGGTGTTGTAATGCTTCCGGTAAATCGGGGCATTCGGTATGGCGCGGCACGTAGGGCAGACTGAGAATCAGTTCGTCCTCGATGAGCTCCAACGCATTCAGTTGACGTGATGCCAAAATGCGTTCGGGCGTATCGGGATCATCAATATCTACGTCCAGCTCGGCCTCGTCTTCGACCACCAACACCGTTGTGTCTGCCTGGATGGCATAGTCAAAGTCTTTTAAGCAGCGCTGACAGTTTAACACCACACTGCCTTTGAGCTGAACCCGAAGAAAAGATTGTCCCGCACGATCTGTTAAGCCCTGAATAGACCACTGTAACAATTGATCGTGTTGTGCCGGTAAGCCTTCTAGCGCACGAACAAAATCAGAAATTGGGCTTTGCGCCTGTATAGTCTGACCGTTACGTGTAAACACGGCAGTATCTATGAGATATTGTGTTTGCTGCAAGGCAGATGTTTCCAATAACGAAGAAAAAGAGTGATAATAACGCGTTGACGGCAAGCTCGTCAAACAATTCACCCATTTTACACCACAAAATCATTATGCGTCTTATTCTGGCATCGGGCTCGGTTTATCGCCGGGCTTTACTCGAACGACTTCAACTCCCCTTCGATGTGATTTCTCCGGATGTGGACGAAAGCCCGCTTCCTGATGAAACCCCCGATCAGCTCGCACAACGCTTAGCTCAAGCAAAAGCCTTGAAAATAGCTCGAGCTCACCCTGAAGCCATTGTAATCGGCTCGGATCAGGTGGCAGCGCTGGGGCATTTCTGTTTAGGTAAACCAGGATCCCATGAGCAAGCGACCAAACAACTCCAGCAGCTCAGTGGCCAAAAAGTGGTTTTTCATACAGCCTTATGCGTGGCACAAAACACACAGTTCCACACCGTCAACGTGCTTACCACGTGCCATTTTCGCGAGCTGAGCCTAGCAGAAATCCAAAGCTATCTACTGCGCGAGAAGCCCTACGACACTGCGGGTAGTGCCAAAGCAGAGAGCCTAGGCATCGCGCTGATGCAATCCATGCAGTCCGATGATCCAACTGCCATTATTGGCCTGCCCATGATCGAACTGTGCCGCTTATTACGCGCTTTTGGCATTAACCCCCTCACCGCCCCAGTATCCTTAGCTCATGTCTAAAACCTTACACTTAATCCCTGTGCCACTTGGCCAAAGCGATAATGCTCATTGGCTCCCTGCTTCTGTGCAACGACAAGCCAGCCAGTTACGCTGTTTTATTGTAGAAAATGCAAAAACCGCGCGTGCTTTTTTAAAACAAATGGGCACTGAACATGCTATCCAAGACATCACGCTCTACCAACTAGATAAACGGGGCACACCAAAAAAGCAAATACAACAATGGCTACAAAGCCCGGCTGCTTCCGAGGGCATAGGGCTGATGTCTGAAGCTGGCTGTCCTGCGGTTGCCGACCCCGGTGCTGTTGTGGTGACTATGGCTCATGAGCTAGGTTTTCAAGTCAAAGCCCATGTCGGGCCCTCTTCTATTTTGCTTGGCCTGATGGCCAGCGGCTTGGATGGACAAAATTTCTGCTTCCATGGCTATGTGCCTAAGCAGTCAGATGAGCAAGTCCGCACCCTAAAACTCTGGGAGCAACAGTCTAAAAAACACCAGCAATCCCAGATTTTTATCGAAACCCCCTATCGCAACCCCGCTTTATTTGATGCCTTGGTGAGAACCCTTGAGCCCTCAACCCGGCTCTGTGTAGCAAGAGCGTTAACCACCGAAGAGGAATGGGTTAAAACCTATACGGTAAGCCAATGGCGTAACCAGCCTCCCCCTGAGCTTAATAAACTACCAACTTTATTTTTATTTCAGGCTTATGCGTAATTACTTCCGTTTAGCCCTTCTTGCTATCCCATTCATTTTAACGGCTTGCAGCACCGCCCCTCGCATTGGTGGCCATCCTGTCATCACAGATATAGAAGCGATTGGACAAAATAGTCGTGTTCGCCATCTTGTGCTGCACTATACATCAGCTGATACCCCTACCTCGCTCCGTGTACTCAGTCAAAAAAACGTAAGTAGTCACTATCTCATCACAGATGAGACCCCACCCCGTCTCTACCGTCTAGTCGATGAAAGCCAGCGCGCTTGGCATGCTGGAGTCAGCCAGTGGTATCACTATAAGGACTTAAACACGAGCTCTATAGGCATCGAAATCGTCAATGCAGGCAAGCAAGCTGAAGACCAATGGACACCTTATACGGCAGCACAAATTGAGCTACTGATCACTCTTGCTCAAGATATTATTCAGCGCCACGGCATCACCCCCGCTAATATTGTTGGTCATAGTGATATTGCCCCACAGCGTAAAATCGACCCAGGCCCACTTTTCCCCTGGGAGCAATTAGCTGCTCATGGCATCGGGCGCTGGTATAACGCACAACAAGCTTTACAATGGCAACAATACTATTTAGATAATGGCTTACCCTCGTATTTGGAAATACAACAGCTATTAAAAAAAGCGGGTTATGCCGTGCCAGAGCATGGCCAATGGGATCGGGCCTCGCAAAATGTTTTAGCTGCTTTTCAAATGCACTATAGACCCAGTCGCTATGATGGTCTCCCCGACGCCCAAACCCTTGGTATTTTGAAAGCACTACGCGAGTGACCACGCTGTGCTCTCTCTTAATGATAAAGCAGTTGTGGTAAGTACAGCGCTAAAGGTGGGAGGCTGACTATCAGTAGCAACCGCAGCATATCAAATGCCCAAAAAGGTAGAATCCCTTTAAATATCGTACCGGTTTTGACGTCTTTTAGTACCGCACTTAGTACAAATACATTCATCCCAACGGGTGGGGTAATAAGACTAATTTCAGTCACAACAACGACAACGATGCCAAACCAAACCAAATCAAAGCCAAGACTGGCAACGACTGGATAAAAAACCGGTACGGTAAGAAGCAACATGGATAAGCTTTCAAAAACCAGACCTAATAAAACATAAATACAAAGAATAACCAGCATCACCATAAAGGGTGATACATTCAGATCGGTCACTAACTGTAGAAGCATATCCGGCAAGCCCGCTCGATTTACAAAATCAGAGAAAATCAAAGCCCCGATAACAATAGTAAATAGAATCGCCGAGGTGCGCGCCGTTTCAGCGAGTGTTTCAAAAAGCACAGCAAGCGTTAATTTTCGTCTTAACAAAGCAATAACAAAAGCCCCTCCAGCCCCGATACCCGCCGCTTCTGTTGGCGTAAAAACCCCCAAGTAAATCCCACCCATAACCAGTACAAAAAGAGCAAGTACATCTCTTACTCCTTTCAAAGCGGCTAGGCGCTCACGCCAATTCAAACGCTCGCCAACAGGGCCTGACTTAGGATCGCGCCACACTGCGTAGCGTACGGCGCATAAATAAAGAAAAATACCTAATAATCCGGGAATTAAACCTGCCGCAAACAGTTCACGTATGCTGGTTTCTGTGAGTAAACCATAAATCACCAAAATAACACTGGGAGGAATCAATATCCCCAGCGTTCCTCCGGCTGCAATTGCTGCTGTCGCTAACGAGTCCGCATAACCATACTGGCGCATAGGTGGCATCGCTACTTTGGACATGGTTGCTGCCGTTGCCAAACTTGAACCACAAACAGCAGAAAAGCCGCCACATGCCACTACGGTCGCCATAGCTAACCCGCCTTTTTTATGACCCAAAAAAGCATTGGAAGCCAAGTACAGCTCTTTAGAAAGCCCTGAACGAGTGACTAAATTTCCCATCAAGATAAATAATGGAATAACAGACAAGCTATAGTCTTGGACTGTGTCAATAATCCGATTTGCCGCCATCGATAAAGGCACATTCCATCTATAAGTGCTCCAATTACTCCACTCCAACCCATTTAATACGGCAAAACCAAAAAAGCCTACTATTCCCATAGCAAAGGCGATGGGCACCCTCACTACTAAGATCAGGAGCAGCAAAACACTAAAACCAATAATAATTGTCATCATATATTGGCCTCTTTTTTCATGGACCCATGCAAGAAATAACGTTTATAAAGTCCATACAGCACCACTCCTACGGCAGTAGCCCAGCTCATTACCGCAATATAATAAATAACGTAACCAGTCGGGATGGAGAGAAAATCCGTCACAATACCTCGACGTAAACTGCGCTCAGCTAACTCAAAGATCCGCCCTCCCACATAATAAAAAGAGAGTGCAATCAAAATAATCGCCAGCGTATTTAACCAGCGCAACCAGCGCTGACTAAGCCAGGTATCAATCAGATCCACGACTATTTGCCCTCCACGCCAAGTCACAACCGGCATGGCTGCAAACACAACCACAGCAACCCCAATTTCTGTTAGCTCGGTTCCCCCTTTAAGAGGATGACTAAAAAAGTAGCGCCCCGCCACATCCACACACGTCATAACCATCAATGCAAACAATGCCGCACTTGCAAGCAGCTCACAAAAAAAGGCCAACCATTTCATTGGCCCTTTTTCTTCATAGTGGCTTGCAATCCAAGACCAAAATGACATATTGACTCCCGCTCCTACTGACCTGGGTTATCCGCATAGGCCTTAGCCTCGTGGCGCAGTGCCTGTAGTGCCTTTTGTGCATCAATACTACGATGCTGTACGCGCTCAACCCACTGCGCATCTAGGCCCTCCATCTTGGCAACATACTCCTTATTGATCGCATCATCCGCTTGCAACATTGTGATCGTAGCGCCATGACTTTGTGCATACTGCAACGCGTCTTGGTCGGCTTTATCCCATTCCCGACCTGCCATCGCCGATAGCTTTTCTCCCGATACGCTTAAAATCGCCTCTCTATCCTTAGGGTCTATCTCATCCAAAAAATCAGGACTCATAAACATCACAAAACTGCCCATATACATACCAGAAGGCAAAATAGTGATATAGGGGGCCACCTCGACCAATCGCTGAGCTTTTTGCTCGCTCATTGGCATAAAAACACCGTCAGTTACGCCCTGCTGCAACAGCTCGTATACCTTATTTCCGGGCGCGGCGACAGAAGTCACCCCTAGACGCTCACCAATTTGTGCTTGAACCCCGCCTCCGATGCGGATTTTTTTACCTTTTAGATCTGCTAGAGAACTAACGGGAAAATTCGTTTGCATCACCCCTGGCCCATGTGTAAATAACGCTATAACTTCTAGCCCCTCATGCTCTCCAGCGGCTTTTAAGTACTGCTCGTTAATGCGCCAGTGTGCAACAGACGCTGCTTCTGCATTCACCCCTAAACCCGGCAGCTCAACTATTTCCTGCAAAGCAAAACGCCCTGGCACGAAACCATGAAAGCTAAACGCTGCATCCGCTACACCATCCTCGACCATTTGGAAAAGTTGAGCCGGATTGCTTGAGGTACGCTCAATATTTACCTTGACCCTACCCTCGGTGGCTTCTTCTACCCATTGTGCCCATGTAGGCCAAACGACTTCATTTTGCACATGTGTGGGCGGTAGCCATGTTGCTACGTTCAATGTAGTTTGAGCATAAACGTTCCCGCTTAGGGCCAAACCCACGCTTAAGGCAGTCATGCCCAATAAAGATTTAAACATTACGGTCTCCTCCGTTTCTTTTTTATAAAGCGATTTTTATTTGCTGATGTTTTGCGCGTGAGCAGCAGGCCATCATGCTTTTACCACTGGCTTTTTCATTACGAGTCAACACACTATCTCGATGCTCTACCTCTCCTTCTACAACCACTACCTCGCAATTACCACATAAGCCTTCTTCACAGTCATAGTCCACTTCCACCCCAGCCTCTAGCAGCACCTCTAGCAATGTTTGCTCAGGTAGAACCTGTAACTGCAACTTCGAATTTGTTAGATGCACCTCAAAAGGCTGATTTTGACTGGTATCAAGCTGCTGTGCATTAGAGCTAAAATGTTCAAAATACAGCACATCATCCAAGGCGGTTTCGCACAGATCTTCGAGCTCATGAATCATACGCTCTGGTCCACAAACATAGATATGCTCATTTCCCCCAAGTTGCTGCACAACCTCTGCCAACGACAGACGCTGCCCTTGGTCTTTGATCCATAGCCGCAACGACTGACCATGCTCTGCTCGCAATCTAGGTAAAAATGCCATCGCGGACTCAGATCGGCCTGCATAATGCAGCTCGTATGGCACCCCTTGGGCTTTCAAATGATCGGCCATAGATAAAATGGGCGTGATGCCTATCCCGCCAGCAATCAAAATATACTTTTGCGCTTTAGATAACAGGGGAAAGCTATTTTTTGGCCCCTTAATACGCAACGCAGATCCCGGCTTTAGGTGCTGATGCAAATACAACGAGCCGCCTCGCCCTGCCTCTTCTTTTAAAATGGCAACGTGCAACTCCGTGCGGTTTTCAGGGTCACCACATAATGAGTATTTACGACTGTAATCTGCAAAAATCAGATCAATGTGTGCACCTGGCGTCCAGCGAGGAAACTCGCCCCCATCTGCCAACTTTAACGTTAAGCCTAATATGTCATCGGCTAAGGGCTGTATTTGAGTCACAACCACATCACGATAAAGCTGCTGTTTAGATGGAGCACCAATTTTAATAGGCTGGGGCAATCGATGACTATCGCTGGGGTTTTGACTTACATCCCACTCCACCCATAAGTGCTCGGGCCCTCTAAAAGAAGTATTAGGTAAATAATCAAAAGACTGGTCGGCTTTCAAGTGCATATGCGGTAAACGTGAAGAGAGCTCCTCTAGGAAAATACACATCTCCATCCGCGCCAAATTCATCCCCATACACTGATGCGTGCCATAACCAAAGCTCAGGTGATCCGACACATTATCTCTAAAAATATCAAGCGCGTGCGGATCCTCAAAGTGACGGATATCATGATTAGCCGAAGCATTGGAAATCAAAAGCTTACTGCCTTTAGGAATAAAAACACCACCCACTTCGGTATCAGCCATAGCAACGCGACGCCAGGCAACGATAGAACCTGAGTGACGTAAGCACTCTTCTACGGTAAGCGGAATGAGGCTTGGGTCCGCACAAATCCGCTCCCATTCTTTGCGATTTTCTAATAATAAGCGGATCGCATTGGCTGTGGCATGAGCGGTTGTCTCATGCGCCGCCACAATGCCGGCCATCATCATCGAGTGTAAATACGAGTCCGTAATGACGTCTGGCAGCTCTTTTTGTCGGCGGATCGCATACTCCATCCAACCATTACCAGACGGATCTTCACGCATTTTTTCTAAGACTTGGCCAGCATAATTCCAGAAGTTACCGACCGCATCAGCCACATAAACTTGTTCTTCCTCCGTTGGCTTGCCCCAGGTATTCACTGTGTGCGCAATGGAGTATTTACGCAACGTATTCATATCTTCTTCTGGCACGCCAAGAAAATGCAATGCTACGGTCAAAGGAATTTCCCACAGCATTTCATTAACAAGATCCGCTTGCCCTTTATCTATAAAGCAATCCACATATTCTTTAGCCAATCGCCGCACCATTGGCTCGTGCTTAGCCAACTCTTCGGGAGCAAAAGAATGCATCAAGGCGCGCCTACGCTCCATATGCGCCGGCTCATCCTCATTTACCAATGTTCGAGCCATGCCATAGTTATGCTTTTTAAGCACCGCATTTGCCTGCTCGGAAAAAGGTGTGATTTTCTCTAAAGCATTAGCCGGCGAAAATACCGCACTATTTCTGAATACTTCTTTGACATCGCTATAACGCGTCACTACCCAATACCCTAGCTCTGGACTATAAAAAATAGGCTCTTCCTCTCGGAAGCGAGCAAGAAAAGCCGCTGGGTCCTGCATATACTCGGGCTCAAAAGGATCAAAATCTCTTGCTTGTTGCGAGATGGGCATCCCATTTGGTGCAACGGTGTTCTTGGCTAAATGATGAAAAGGACAACCACTGCTTTGCAATGCTTTATCCATAAGCTGATCTGTCATACCTCACCCTTTTACTTTTATCGAACATTTTATTCCTTTAAAAGGAAATTATGTTTTAATTATGAAGTAACACAGAAAAGCGAGTCAACAGGAAAGCACTAGGGAAAACACGCAAAGATCCTATATATTGAGTAAAAAGGGAATCCATGCTCCCCTTTACTGCAATCGTTATTTTCTTTTATTCAGTACATAGCTATGAAAAATACGCTACAAACACTAGACCGCGGTCTTATTGCCTTAGATTTAATCTCCCAGTCGGAAAGAGGGATGACGGTTAGCGAACTAGCCGAGGCTCTTTCCATCAATCGAGCGATTGCTTACCGTATTGCTAACACCCTAGAACACCATGGATTAATCACTAGGATGAAATCAGGGCATTTGCGCCTGGGGGCTGCAGCGGTACTTTTTTCTTATCGTTTTCAACCACAGTTTCGTGAAATTGCACGCCCCTTACTTATTGAATTAGCTCACCATACCGCCGCCACAGC
>NZ_JASLIX010000138.1:0-10458 GCF_030152715.1 Paenalcaligenes sp. | reverse complement strand
ACCTGCTCAAAACGCTTTGTAAGCTCTCGTGCAATGGTGATATGGCGATCCGTAAATAAAGCAGCCATGTCGGCAAGCGCAGCTCTAAGCCGATGTGGGCTCTCAAACATAACAATAGGTGCATCCACAGTTCCCCACTGTAGCAACCAGTTTTTACGCGCCGCGCTTTTATGAGGCATAAACCCCGCAAAGACAAAAGCGGGGTTTTCATCACTGGTTACGCCACTGGCCATCAGTGCGGTAGTCACTGCCGAAGCACCTGGAATAGCAATCACCGTATAGCCCGCGGCACGAACCTCGCGCACAATGCGCGCACCAGGATCACTCACCGCCGGTGCTCCCGCATCTGACACCAAAGCCACGCGCTCCCCCTGGGCTAGACGCTGGATAATCTGCGCCGCTGCTTGTGCCTCATTATGCCTATGAGCCGCCATCAAAGGGGTCTGCACCCCCCATGTCTCAAGCAGTGGACGCGTAGAGCGCGTGTCCTCGGCTGCAATCACATCACACCGTTGTAATGTTTGCCAAGCACGTAGGCTTAAATCGCCCAAGTTGCCTATAGGCGTAGCCACCACATATAAAGTATGGTTAGGCCAGGACTGTTGTTCCATACGCTCCTGCAGTCGCGTCCAAATGTGTTGATGTGTATCTACCTGATCCATGGTGTTCATCATGCCTAATGAAATGAGCCCAGAAACCCTTGCCACCCAAGCTCAAAAAAAACAACTAAATAAAAAACCAAGTCGACCTAAAAATCGGCCTAAATCCTATCGACGCTCATCAACCCAACAACTTGGTAGCCACTACGAAACGTTAGCTGCCCAATATCTACGGCAGCACGGCTTAGACATTCTTCTACGAAATATCCGTTCGCGCTTTGGGGAAATTGATCTGATTGCGCGCTCCCATCATAGCCTAATTTTTATTGAAGTACGCTATAGAAAAAATCAGCAGTACGGGGGAGCAATCTACAGTATCCACCCTACCAAACAGCAGCGCATAAAACGCGTTGCTGGACAGTTACTACCTCAATTAAGTGCGTCTTTTTTTGGAGGAGTGCAACCTTTTTGCCGTTTTGATGTCATAGCAATAGATGAAGATGGTTTGCAATGGATTCCTAATGCTTTTTACTAATTTCCCCTAGCTGCTATATATTCATTACAATAATTAGTAAATCAAGATGTATTCGCTGATAGAGTTAACTAATTGCAACGATTGCGACCAGCTATATCTAGCGTTCCTTCCTTTATCACTACATGCCATAATTAGCCCATGGATTTAACCGCTTTAATGAACTCGCATTTTAATGACTCCGTGCTTGCCATGCAGCGCAGTGCCGAGGCACTGACCGAGCCGTTGGCCGCCGCCGTCGAGTTATTATTTGCAACCCTTGCCAACAATGGAAAAATTCTTGCCTGCGGCAACGGGGGCTCTGCTGCCGACGCACAACACTTTATTGCAGAGCTAGTCGGGCGCTTTGAACGCGATCGATTACCCTTAGCAGGTATTGCGCTTAATACAGATACCTCTATCTTGACAGCGGTCGGCAATGATTATGGTTTTGATCAAATTTTTGAACGTCAGATCTCAGCATTAGGACAAACGGGCGATATCCTCGTTGCTATCAGCACCAGCGGCAACTCACAAAATGTAATCAATGCCATTCGTGTGGCGCACGAGCGTGATATGGTAGTGATTGCGCTAACAGGTAAGGATGGTGGTCAAATTGGACAGCTTCTTACCGACACAGACATTCACCTTTGTGTACCCGATGATCGCACCATGCGTATCCAAGAAGTACACATTGTTTTACTACACGCCTTATGTGATGGCATTGATGCCTTATTGCTTGGAGAACCTTTATGATTCTCAACCTCAGTGGAAAAACTCAACGGCTATTCATGACCTCTCTCTTTATCGCAGCGTTAGCTAGTCAGCTTAGTGGTTGTGCCCCTTTGGTTGTTGGGGGCGCTGCGGCCACGACAGCGATGGTCGCCACTGATAGACGTACCGCTGGTGAGCAAGTCGATGATAAAACCATTGGGGTCAAAGTTGCCGCAGAGGTCCGCGAGATTCTTGGCGAGCGCCCAGGCCGCGTCAATAGCACCTCATACGGTGGCCAAGTTTTACTTGTGGGCGATGTTCCTAGCGCATCAGATAGCCAAAAAATCGAAAATACCGTTAAACAAATTGATAGTGTTAAACAAGTCATTAATCGCTTACGTATTGGCCCTGTTACTGAGCTAAGCGTACGTACCAATGACAGCTGGATTACCACCAAGGCCACCACAGCCCTGGTTAATGCCCAAGACGTCCCAAGTCGTACTATTTCCGTTACTACAGAACGCGGTGTGGTGTACTTACAAGGCCGCGTTACGCATGCCGAAGGGGATCGAGCCGCCCGTGCGGTAGCAACTGTTGCTGGCGTACAGCAGGTCGTAAAACTTTTTGAATACGTGAGTGCCGAAAAAATCCTGCTCCCGCAAAAACAGTCCGCGTCCCCAGCCGCCCCTAAAGAGCAGCCCACCCCTCAGGTGACACCCGCTGCAAATGCGTCTGAACCCGAAGTTTTTACCATTGAATGATGTCATTAATTCGCTTATTACTCGTTAGTTTTTTTGCTCTTGCTCTTAGTGCATGTGGTGATCTATTTTCTGGCGCGACCAAAGCCCCTGAATTCCAATTTCAGTCGCTAAATGGCGACACCTATCACTCTGATCAACTCAACGGACGTGTGACCTTGGTAAAATTCTGGTCAACGGATTGCACAACATGTGTGGCCCAAATGCCAGACAACATCGAATACTACAATCAATATCATGATCAAGGCTTTGATCTGATCGCTGTTGCAATGAAACACGATCCGTTAGAATATGTACGTAACTTTACCGAATCCCGTCAGCTACCTTTTACCGTAGTCAGTGACCATGATGGTGCCATTGCTAAAGCATTTGGTGATGTCCGCATGACACCCACGGCTTTTTTAATCGATAAAAAAGGACGCGTAGTAAAACGGTATCTTGGTAACTACGACAAAGCCGCCTTTAAGCAAACTCTAGAAAAAGCATTAGCCGGCTAATCAGCAGCGGGTTTGCTTAACAAGATGCCGGGGGCCGCCTCCGGCTTTTTCTTATTTGTTTACTTTTCATCACGAAAACGCCATGACACAACACGCCGACCAACCTAACTATTCTTCTACAGTTAAAGCCGATGTGCTCTCCGAAGCGCTTCCCTATATTCGCCGTTTTCACGGTAAAACCATCGTTGTTAAATATGGGGGCAACGCCATGACCGAAGAGCATCTGCAGCGCAGCTTTGCTCACGATGTCGTACTACTAAAGCTCGTTGGCTTAAAACCCGTGGTGGTCCATGGCGGCGGACCTCAAATTAACGATGCACTGCGACGTATAGGCAAAGAAGGTACGTTTATCCAAGGCATGCGTGTCACCGATGCTGAAACCATGGAAGTCGTAGAGTGGGTGTTGGGCGGACAAGTTCAGCAAGATATTGTGATGATGATTAACGAAGCCGGCGGCAAAGCTGTCGGTCTAACCGGTAAAGATGGCCAACTCATTCAGGTCAAAAAGAAAATGCTTCCCGATGCCAATGACCCAGAAAAAATGCTCGATATTGGCTTTGTAGGTGATATTACACGTGTTGAGCCAGCCGTTGTCAAAGCCTTACAAGACGATGAGTTTATTCCTGTGATTTCCTCCATAGGCTTTGGAGAGGACGGGCGTTCTTACAACATTAACGCCGATGTGGTCGCTGGCAAAATGGCTGAAGTCTTAGGCGCAGAAAAACTGGTTATGCTCACCAATACCCCTGGGGTTCTCGATAAAGACGGAAATTTATTACGTCAGCTTTCTGCCCAAACCATTGATGAGCTCTTTAAAGATGGCACGATTTCAGGTGGTATGCTCCCTAAAATTTCCTCTGCGCTTGAGGCAGCGCGCCATGGTGTAAACTCGGTCCATGTCATTGATGGTCGTGTTGAACATAGCCTGCTACTAGAAATTCTTACCGACAAAGGCGTAGGCACTATGATTCGATCACACTAATCGCATGCGTACTGTTAATCAACCGCAGCCAGAGCCTCTCTGGCTGTTTGATTTAGATAACACCCTCCATAATGCTTCTGCAGCGATTTTCCCGCTTATCGACCGTCTTATGCAAGAAAGCATTGAGCAGCTTTTACAAGTAGATGCCAACACGGCCGACTACTTACGCCAACGCTACTGGCAACAATATGGAGCCACACTCATTGGTCTCGTTAAGCATCATGGTGTCTGTGCCGAGGACTTTTTACGGCGTAGCCATGACTTTGCGATTAGCGAGCATCTACAAAGCGAGCCGTACTTAGCCCAGCACTTAACACAGCTCTCTGGACGCAAGGTCATTCTAACGAACGCCCCGGCTAACTACGCCTTTAGAGTGCTACAGGCTCTCGGTATCACTCATCAATTTGAGCGGGTGTTTAGCATCGAAGACATGCAGCGCCAACAACGTTTTCGGCCTAAGCCATCCCGCGCCCTGATGCAGCAAGTCGTAACAGAGCTACAGCACGCCCCAGAGCATACAATTTTTGTGGATGATACCTTACGCAATCTCAAAGCGGCTTATGCGTTAGGCATGAAAACCGTGCATTTTGCTCATCCCGCCACGCCTTTTTCATCACGTTATGCCGGGCGTAGTGCTTATGTGGATTTGCGCGTACAGAGCATCAAAGAACTCAGCGCACGCTATCACCTACTCTATTAAAAAAAGCGCCAAACACAGGCGCTTTTTTATCCTTTTAAAAGAACGATATTTACACGTAACGTTGTAAAAACGCCATAGAGCGCTGAATGGCTAAACGGTCCGCGTCAGCATCAAAATGCATGCCTTTAGGTCGAGCAAATGCGTGATCACAACCTGCATACACATAAGACTCCCAGCCCTCGCGTTTTGCGACCTCGGCTTCAATAATAGTGCGAGCCTCGCCCTCTACCCACTTGTCTAACTCAGCAATATGTAAAATCATGGGGGCTGCGTCGCCCAGTGGGGGCAATACCTTATCTAAGTTCACGCCGTAATAGCTCACACCCGCTTTAATCGGGCTCTGTTTAGCAAACTCCACCACTAAACGCCCCCCCATGCAATAACCCACCGCCACAATCTTGTCATGACCAAGCTTTTGCGCTAGCTGTGCCCGGGTGCTTTCTAAATCCTTTAGCGTCTGCTCATTATCCATTTCTTGCATTAGTTCCAAGCCTAAATTGAGCTGCGCTTGGTTCGTAGGGTCCAACTCCAAGCCAGGCTCAGAGCGGAAAAATAGATCAGGACACCAAACATTAAAACCACGTTCGGCCCAGTCTTGAGCCAACTGACGCATGGAGGCATTCACTCCAAAAATTTCTTGGATTAACACTAAGCCAGGTGCATTTTTGTTGGTTGATAACACCTCAAAGGCTTGCATTTTTTTGCCATCGGTTGTTGTTACCTGCACAAAACTCATGAAGAACTCCTTCGTTAATGTGGTTCGCCCACAGAATCTATTAGGATGATAAGCCTTGCCAGCTTGGGCCGTCGATTTCCACACCTACATGCTCTAGCATACGGATCACCGAATGATCTACTAGTTCTGTCATGGTTTTAGGCTGAAAATAAAAAGCAGGCAAAGGCGGAAATACCACTGCACCCATTTCAGTGACGGTGGTCATATTACGCAAATGGGCTAAGTTAAAAGGGGTTTCTCTTACGGCTAGCACAAGACGACGGCGCTCTTTTAGTACCACATCTGCAGCACGTGTAATTAAATTATCAGCAAAACCATGTGCGACAGCAGCTAGGGTGCGCATAGAGCAAGGCACAATCAGCATACCATGGGTTTTAAAACTACCACTGGCTACACTAGCACCAACGTCCTTGAAGTTATGCACCACATCTGCCAAATCCAACACATCTTGGCGGCTTAAACCCAGTTCATGCTGCATATTCAAAATCCCAGCCGGAGAAATAATTAAATGACTTTCTACTTCGCTCTGAGTTTTTAAAAGATGCAAAGCCCGAATGGCATAAAGGGCGCCCGTAGCGCCCGTTACTGCCACAATAATCCGTTTTTTCGGATTAGGCATTCAAAACCCCTGCATCACGCAGCATGGTTTCAAGTTCCCCGCTTTCAAACATTTCAGAAACAATATCCGAACCGCCTACAAATTCGCCTTTAATATAAAGCTGGGGGATGGTTGGCCAGTTTGCGTATTGTTTAATACCCTCACGTACCTCCTCGTCATCAAGCACGTTGATGGTCACGACCTGGGATAAACCCACGGCACGTAAAATTTGCACCACACGCGCAGAAAAACCACACTGAGGCATCTGGGCGGTTCCCTTCATGAATAACACCACAGGGTGCTCAGTCACAGTTTCACGGATAAAATCTTGAACTTCTTGATTCATTGTTGTCTCTCAGGAGTAAGCACCGGTAATCCGAGGAATACCAGCTAGATCAGAAATGCTAGTAGGCTGATTAAAATCAGCTTCTGCCAACATATTACGTACTATCGCGGCTTGATCCCAGCCATGCTCTAACCAAATCGAACCGGTCGGGGTTAAATAGGCTTTGGCCCCTTGAATGATTTGCCTTAAGTCAGCAAGCCCATTTTGCGAAGCGGTTAACGCCGTTATTGGTTCAAACCGAACATCACCTTGATATAGATGGGGATCTTTTTCTGCAATATAAGGGGGGTTGGATACAATCATATCAAAAGGCGCTTGCCCTTTAAGAGCATCGTACCAACTCCCCTGAAAAAACTCGATATCAGCGCATAAATTGTGGGCATTTTCACGCGCTACAGCAAGCGCATCATGGCTGTAGTCTGTTGCTACTACGACCGCATCGGGTCGTGCCAACGCAATGGCAATAGCAACAGCACCGCTTCCTGTGCCTAAGTCCACAATGCGGGGCGCGGAGGTAGAGGGAAGCAACGCCAAAGCTTGCTCAACCAAAAACTCGGTTTCAGGGCGAGGTATCAATACCGCTGGCGTCACCTTAAACATATGCCCCATAAACTCACGCTGCCCTAGGATATACGCCATGGGCTCACCGTTTAGGCGACGCTGTGCTAACGCAAAATACTTAGCTACTGCCGCAGGGGGCAGTGGGTCCGTATCATGCGCAATCAACCACGCTCTTGAAACACCCAGCACATGCTCCCACAGCATTTGCTGCTCTAAACGCGGCAGCGCGCTTTGCGCCATCACCGCTTTAATGGTTTGCATAATAGCCTAACTACTCGTTTGCTAAAGCCGCCAGCTGTTCGGCTTGATGCTCGGTTAACAATGCATTGATGAGCTCATCCAAGTCTCCATCCATGACGTAGTTAAGCTTATGCATAGTCAGATTGATACGATGATCGGTAATACGACCCTGAGGATAGTTATAGGTACGAATACGCTCTGAACGATCGCCTGTACCTACCAGGCTTTTGCGTTGCTCAGCCTCTTTGGCCTGCATTTCGCGTAATTGCTGATCTTTTAGGCGCGCCGCCAATACCTGCATCGCCTTATCGCGGTTCCTGTGTTGAGAGCGATCATCCTGACACTCTACCACCAAACCAGTAGGCAAGTGGGTGATGCGCACCGCCGAATCCGTTTTGTTTACGTGTTGTCCACCTGCCCCACTGGCTCGGAAAGTATCAATACGCAAATCGCTAGGGTTGATCTGAATATCTTCCGCGGCATCCGCCTCAGGCATGATCGCAACCGTACAAGTTGACGTATGGACACGACCCTGCGCTTCGGTTTCAGGAACGCGCTGCACTCGATGAGTACCAGACTCAAATTTCAGTTTGCCATACACCCCATCGCCATCAATACGCGCGATGACCTCTTTATAGCCCCCCATCTCCGAAGGGTTTGAGGACATGATCTCCACTCGCCAACCTTGTGTTTCTGCATAGCGAGTATACATGCGTAATAAATCACCAGAGAAAATCGCACTTTCGTCCCCACCGGCTCCTGCGCGAATCTCCAAAAAGACGCTACGACCATCATCTGGGTCTTTGGGTAATAAAAGCACCTCCAGCTCTTTTTCTAATTCGGCAATTTTATCTTTAGCAATTTGGTATTCGTCTTCGCCCATTTCTTTGAGCTCGGGATCTCGCATCATTTCTTGGGCGGCCTCTAAATCGCCCTCGGTCGCAACATAGGCATTAAAAGCGGTCACCACAGGGTCTAGCTCGGCACGCTCACGAGACAGTTTACGGAAATTGTCCATATCGGAGGCAATTTCCGGTTCAGCAAGCATGGCATCAACTTCGATGAGTCGGTGAGCCAACTGCTCCAACCGATCTCGCATAGTGTCTTTCATACAGTATTTTGATAATAGTTAAATAGCAGAACGCAAGTGGGCATAACACCACAAGGGGGCGTGAGCCTAGCTAGCGACTGCGATTTTGAGAAGGAATTAAATGCGGCACTAGCTGCAGTAGTTGCTCGCGCTGAGCGCCTTGGCTTTGATTAAGTTGGGACAGGGGCCCGTGCAAGTATTTTTGTTGCAGACTATATGCTAACCACTCTACTACTTGTTCTGGGTTTTCACCACGCGCAATCATACGCTTAGCGCGATCTACCTCGTGATCAGAAACCTGCTGGGCTCGATCCTGCAGGCTTACAATTGTGGGTACCAGCTCACGGTTTTCTAGCCACTGCATGAAGTGTTGCACACGCGTGTCGATAATGGCTTCTGCCTGTACTACGGCGGCTTGGCGTGCATCACTGGCTTTTTGCACCATACGCCCTAAATCATCGACCGAGTACAAGTACACATCGGACAAACGCGAAACCTCGGGCTCGATATCTCGTGGCACCGCTAAGTCCACCATCACGATAGGACGATGACGACGCTGTTTAATCGCACGCTCAATCATACCCAAACCCAAAATAGGCAAGGTACTGGCCGTACAGGAAATGATGACATCATAATCGGCAATGCGCTCGGGTAAATCTGCCAAACGCATGGTTTGCGCATTATCAAAACGGGCTGCTAGATTTTGGGCCCGTTCTGCGGTGCGGTTTGCCACCATAATGTGTTTAGGATGCGTCGCTGCAAAATGCGCGGCACAAAGTTCGATCATTTCGCCCGCCCCAATAAATAATACATTGGTTTGAGACAAGTCCCCGTACACCCGCTGCGCCAAACGCACGGAAGCGGCGGCCATAGATACAGAATGCGCCCCAATCGCTGTTTGAGTGCGGACCTCTTTAGCCACGGCAAATGTACGCTGAAATAACTGATGTAACAGCGTACCCAGAGCACCGGCCTCGTTCGCGACACGTACCGCGTCTTTCATTTGGCCAAGGATTTGGGGCTCGCCGAGTACCATCGAATCCAAACCGCTGGCCACACGAAAAGCGTGACGCACAGCCTCGTTATGCTCGTAACGATACAGATGGGGAGTTAGATCATCGGAACGTAGGCTATTGAACTCCGCCATCCATGCCGGCACGTGATCAATCACATGCGGCTCTGCCGCACAGTATAGTTCTGTGCGATTACAGGTAGATAAAATCGCTGCTTCGCGCACCCCTGACCCAAAAGCCGAACGCAAGCCCTCTAATGCTGGACGCACCACATCAAGTGGAAAAGTCACACGCTCACGCACGGCAACAGGCGCCGATACGTGGTTAAGGCCAAAAGTAAGAACGTCTACAGACATGGGCAAAAAGAAGAAAAATCAAAAAGGTGGCACAGTTGCAATTATATGATTATAATCCCCCAACGCTGATAACTGAAATCTATCACTTATTAGCGGTCGTCCTGTGGCTAAAACTGTTGTTTTAGAGCGCAAGCAAAAGGACTAGACAAAACAGATTTTACTGTGCTATAGTTAAATCTTTAGCGCAACAGCACTAAATAAGTGGCCTTGTAGCTCAGTCGGTAGAGCAGAGGATTGAAAATCCTTGTGTCGGTGGTTCGATTCCGCCCAAGGCCACCAAAGAATTTCATAAAAAGCCCAGTCCTCGGACTGGGCTTTTTGTTTTTGGCTAGAGTTACAACACTAAAGTGTTTGTAATTTCTATCATGCTGTTCCTTCCTATAGCGTATTTCCCACCAAAAATAGCTTCTCTCACACATACATCGCATATTTACGTAAACGAGCGATGACCTCATCAACCAGGTCATCGGCCGCTTGTTCAGGATCAGCGGGCATAACAGCATCGGCAGGAAGCTGCCCCATGTGCCACGCTTGAGCCAATGCCGTTGCCGTGCGTAATGGGCTATACCCCTGATGTAAACGATCAATGACAAAAAGCTCCGCGGCACTAAACCGCTCTGTACTGCTGGAATACCAAGCATTCCACTCGCTCATTTGTGATAAGTGTTGCTGGCGATCGGCGATGATTTGACCTACACCCGGCACAAGCCCTGTGTAATAGTCTTGTAAACAGTAGGGCAAATCTTCATAACTGCGA